>JADLFC010000074.1 GCA_020845775.1 Deltaproteobacteria bacterium | reverse complement strand
GTATCACTCCAGGCGAATATAAAAAGATCAAAAATTTAAAGCGAGAAAATCTTCGCGATCACATGGATGACTTCGAATTGATTTTCACCATGCTTGGCGAACGAGCCACCACTGAAATTCACAGGACAGAAGATTCTAAATATGCTTGTAACGAATCTCCTGTTTGTAAATTAAACATGTTATGGATGATTGACGCTAAGTTAGAAAGGTGCAGCGTTTTGCCAACAAAAGCCTCGAGGTAGCTTTGCTTGATGCTCGAAATTCCCTTGTCTGCTGCATTTGAGGAGATTTCACTTGAGAGTGCTCCTTCGATTCCCGGATGTGCCGTAGTTGTTCCAACTGTTAGGGCAACGCGGTGGTCTAAGTTTGGCAGGCATGCCTATTACTTTCTTAATTTTCAGGAAAAGAAGGGATTGTGCGTAACAATTGGGCACATGTCGCTAATTTTGCCGGGAATAGCTCGATTCCGCCAAGCTGCTTATAAAAAACGTTGGTTTGCGCCGATTACGGGCTTCATGACGTTGCGCTATCACTACGGCTTTAACTTCCTCGAGCAAATTATGCTCATGACCGTGCCGCACTGCGTTACGGATTTAGGTCAGGGCCAATTTATGCTTAGCCTTTGGTCATATTTTGGCTCGGTGGTGATAGATTGTGCTAATCGAAGGGTGACTTATCGAATGCTTGAGCCAAGTGGCGAGAGTTATGTCCTTGGTTCGCGCCAGTGGTATGAACGCAGCAGTAATTCGCTAATCTACATGTGCTATTCGCTAAAGGATTCGCTGCGCAAGGCCCTGGATCCCCGAGCGAGCGTAAACAGCAAGATACTTAGGTTAAGCCTCGATAGCGGCACGACCACCGAGATATGGTCTGGCGAGTTCTCAGACTATATGCACGATCTACTGGTGAGTAAGGATGGAAGGTTTCTGGTGGTGTGTGAGCTGGGAAGATTTTCAGATGACCGCGGCGACTTAATCCCCTCAAAAGTGATGGTTATCGATCAGACCAGTGGCCGGCAATGGACCATGGCATCTATCCCCAATGCCGCCCACGCTCAGTTTGACCCTGAGGATCCGGCCATAATTTACCTCTCCAATCACAATTTCCGTTTCCTGCATACGCCGCTGTATCGCATTTTCGGGAAGGGCACTTATAACTTGGAGTTTTTGGGACCAGCATCTATTCACAAATATGCCCTTACTCCTGATGGGCCGGTGGAACGCGCACGCTACGCACCACCTGATCTCTTTAGACTCACCAATCACCACATATTTATGTGGCAGGGGCGAAAAGTTATTGCGGCCATGGGCGCACCTAACTTTATTTTCATAATCGATGCCGAAAGCATGGAGCTCATAAAGAAACTCGAAGTGCAAAATCCTGACCCCCACATTCCCGCCTACATCGGAACATTTGTGCCGGATAACACCGGGGAAAAGCTTTTTGTCCAGACGACGCGTTCCTTTCAGATTCTCGACATCCAAGGCGGAGCCGCAGAGTTTATGCATGGCTACGACGCCAACCACACGTGTTCAAACCATATGGCCGCGTGCGCAAATGTAACTTGGTAATAATTATTAGCTTCAATTACTAAAGCATATGGAAAGCGGTTCTCTTATTCTCGAAAACACAGACGCACACTACAGCGTTCTTCGCGACCGCAATGGAAATTGGCTCCAGTTTTGGTATGCCGTAAGGCCGCAGGAGGTTCTCCCCATTGCTGTACAGCTTAACAAAATAGCCGAAGTAGAGCGCGCATTGCGCGATAATTTCGGCATTAAGCCGCAGGACGTTGCACTTAGGCGCTTTTTTTCAAGTGATCTCATTTCGCACCTGCCTGCATATCAGGACTTCAAAATCACACAGCCCGATGACTTTTTTCTTTCCCTAATAGACCAAGCACCGGCACCATCTGCTAAAGCGGCCCTACTTGCCATGGCGCTACCGAACATTACGGAGCGGCACCGAGATGGCGAGGTGTTTTATTTTAGAACTAGTTCCGGAGTCACTCACATCTTCTTACAGGGCTTAGTAGATCCAAACGCCAATGACAACACCGATGCCGAGGAGCAAACTGCTGCGATATTTTCCCTTCTGGAGAAGAAACTTGAGCCCTTTGGAGCGACGACGGAGGCAAATGTGCTGCGAACCTGGATCTACGCGCCCAATGTCGATGCAGATTACCCTGGCATAGTGCGCGCCCGAAAAGCCCATTTTGACAAAATAAACCTGACGGAGAAGACCCATTACACTGCTAGTACCGGAATCCAAGGCAGCACTGGTAATAGGTTCGCGCGCGTTTCCATGGACGCTTATGCCGTTACGAGCTTGAACGGCCCGCGGGTTCGTTATCTAAGTGCTCCCGAGCACTTAGGACCAACCCATGTCTATGGGGTAACCTTTGAACGGGCTACGGCCATCGAGCTGGGTGAGACCGATTTCTTGTTTATTTCGGGCACCGCAAGCATCGATGTGCCAGGAAATGTGGTTCATCCAGGAGATGTAGTAGGACAGACAAAGCGCACCTTAGAAAACATTACTGGGCTTCTCACTGCTGGCGGTTTTGGCGTCGAAGATCTTTCCAGCTTAATCGTCTATCTGCGCGATCCGACGGACTTTGGCTTTGTAAAGCCCGTAATTGAAGCGTTGGTGGGGCCACTTCCCGTTATTTACGTAAAAGCAGCGGTCTGCCGCCCCGCATGGCTTATTGAAATCGAAGCAACCGCTGCTAAATTAATTGGTCTTACATGAAGTTTATTTCTGCTAGCATTTATTCTATGGCCCTGCCATTTAAGCGCAAATTTCAGCACAGTTTAAGTGCCCGCGCATTTTCGGATTCATTTGTCCTTAGCTTGACTACGGATACCGGTATTACGGGATATGGCGAAGGTGTAGCTAGGCCCTATGTGACTGGGGAAACTCCCGAGGAGAGCGTCAAATATATTGAGTCAACGCTTCTTCCTTTCATCTCGTCGCTTGACATACCGCACTACCCAAGCCGCGCCGATTGTTTAGGCGCGCTGCGTCAACTGAGCGAAGCACTTCCGGTCATTGGCAGAGACAGGATTATAGCCTGGAACGCCGCAAAATGCGCGGTAGAGCTTGCGGTAGTAGATTGCTTGCTTCGCGAGCACAATTTAAGTCTAGCTAACCTGCTTCCCCCTCAAAGAGCGGAGCTTAAATATTCCGTAGTTATTGGCGCCTTTGACGAAAGAGCGACGAGGCAAGCTGCCGAGTTTTGTCGCGATAGTGGCATTTCGCAAATAAAAATAAAAGTTGGGGTTGGCGACGATCTAGCTCGTGTTCGGCTAGTTCGCGAAATAGTTGGGAGCCATGTTTCTATCCGCATTGATGCTAATGGGGCTTTTGACTTCGAATCGGCGCTTAGCGTCATTGACGCTTTGGCTGATTTTGGCATAGCTGCCATTGAGCAGCCCCTGCCCCGAGGGGATGTGTTAGCCCTGGCCGCTTTAACTGCTCGGTCAGCAATACCCGTAATAGTAGACGAGTCGCTAATTGCGCTTGAGGATGCAAATGAACTTATTGCCCTGCGAGCCACAAGTATTTTTAACTTGCGCCTTTCAAAAAATGGCGGGATTTTTTCCACCCTTGCGCTGGCAGCTAAGGCAGATTCGGCCGGCCTGGGGATCCAGCTTGGCTGCCAAGTAGGCGAAACTGCGATCCTCTCTGCTGCAGGCCGACACGTTGCCGCGTGTTTGCCGCGCTTAGACTTTTTAGAGGGCTCTTACGGCGAGCTTCTTTTAGAGGCAGACCTATCGCTAGAGCCCGTAGCTTTTTCGCATGGAGGACGCGCCAAACTGTTGACCGGCAAAGGCTTGGGAATTGAGGTCTGCCCTAAGCGGCTAGAGAGATATGCGAGGGAGGTTCGTAGGATCGGTTTCTAAGATGGCTTCCTCAATCTCCAAATTTCTCCACGCCGTTGGTCCGCGTCTCCAAGCTCAATTCGATCGGGCTGCCGAGGATACCAGAGCCTCCCAACGCAATTTACTGTTAGGCCTACTTCATAGAAACCGGAACACAACATATGGACTTAAGTACCAGTTCGCTTCCATATCGAGCGAGTTAGAGTATCAGAAGCGCGTACCTATCGTCCAATATAGCGATATTGCGCCATTAGTAGAAGAAGTTAAAGCGGGGAAGACCGGAGTCCTTACCACTGAGCCGGCAAAGATGTTTGCCATAACAAGCGGCACTACCGCAGAGCCTAAGTATATTCCCATAACTCGCCGTGGGCACCGCCTTACTGAGCAGTTGACCCGCCTATGGCTCTATCGAGCCGTTGCCGATCACCCTGCAGCGGCATGGGAAAAATGGCTTTTCATTACCGGTGCGGCCTGCGAGGGGCATACCACCGGTGAAATACCCTTTGGCAACTTCTCGGGCATGATGCAAAGTGCACTTCCGGCTCGCTTTAGAAAACTACGGGCAGTGCCGGACGCAGTCTTGGATATTGCCGACTATAAATTGCGTATGTATCTAATTGCCCGTTTTGCCATTGCGAGCGAGGTGTCCTTAATCGTCTCGCCCAATCCGCTTACCCTGGCAAAACTATTGCAAACCATTACTAGCTCGGCGGACAGTATAATTAGTGCAGTTCATCACGGCTGGCTTACAGATAGCATTCGCAATGAAAACGAAGCCAAGGAGGCTGGCATTTCTCCGGAGATCTATCGCTTGCTCCAGCCAAATCCGCAGTTAGCGCGAGGCTTGAGGTCTATACTAGAAAAATCTGAGGAACTCGCGGCTGTCGACCTCTGGCCAAATTTGGCCCTCCTCGGCTGTTGGCTGGGTGGAAGCATAGGTTATCATGCGGCCGCTTTGGATCTTGGCTATAAGAAGATTCCTCGCAGGGATATTGGTTATCTTGCTAGTGAGGGATTTTTTACGCTGTCGTCCAACGATGACAGCCCAGCCGGTCCTTTGGCGTTAAATGGCACCTACTTTGAGTTTATCCCGCTGGAGGAAGAGGACAAGTCTGATCCTCATGTGCTGATGGTCGGAGAAGTTGAGCTG
The DNA here is from genome assembly GCA_020845775.1 of Deltaproteobacteria bacterium. Lineage (NCBI taxonomy): Bacteria > Pseudomonadati > Myxococcota > Myxococcia > Deltaproteobacteria bacterium. Next base: position 641 of record JADLFC010000074.1, on the reverse strand, counting down.
GGGCAAAGCTATAAATTGGTCATTACTAACGAGAACGGCCTTTATCGCTACTATCTTGACGACATCGTCAAGGTGGAGAGTCGCTATTTCCATGCACCGGTAGTAAGTTTTCTCCAAAAGGGTTCTAGCATGCTAAATATCAGTGGTGAGAAGCTTCACTTAAACCACTTGCTTTTTGCCATGGAGAAAGTCAGGCAATTGCTCGCTGTCGATATTAGGCAGTTTCGTGCCGCGCCGAACATTCAGAAATTGCGCTACGAGCTATTTCTTGATATTGGGACAGGCACTGTCAATGCCGACAGGCTTCGTGCTACACTAGATGCTGCCCTTAGTGAATGCAACTTGGAGTATAGGTCTCGGCGCAGGTCAGATCGCCTGGGTTTACCTTGCGTCCATTTTATGAGCGAGAAGTGGGAGGAGAATATGCGACACCACGATCTAAAAACGGGAAAGAGGGAGGCGCAGTACAAATGGCCGCATCTAGTAAGCGAGATTAGACCAGAGGATTGTACATATGTCATCCAAACTATCGAGTGAAAATGATGCTCGCGCAAAAGAGGTAAAAAATATGAGCTGTAGCACATGGTCGAATGCGTCTTGGCGTGACAAGACCGCAGTTCAACAGCCAAACTACCCCGACC
>JADLFC010000073.1 GCA_020845775.1 Deltaproteobacteria bacterium | reverse complement strand
GAGGAGCTCGTCCTTGTCCTCAAAAAGCGCATCGACAAACTCATGTGCAGAAAATGCGCGTAGATCTCCTGCGGTTTCTCCTATCCCTATATAGCGAACGGGAATATTTAGCTCGTCTTTAATGGCTACTACTATACCGCCCTTGGGCGTGCCATCTAACTTAGTAACAATAACACCTGTTAGATTGCTAAGCCCATGAAACTCCCTCGCTTGCTGCAGTGCATTCTGTCCAGTAGCAGCATCCAGCACCAGCAGAGTCTCATGTGGCGCTCCGGGCTGCTCGCGGGCAATGATATTAATGATACCTCTTAGCTCCTCCATGAGATTTACACGCGTGTGCAACCTGCCGGCAGTATCAATAATCACTACATCGAAGTTGCCATTTATTCCCTTGTGGATAGTATCGTATGCCACCGCCGATGGCTTGGCGCCAGGGTTACCGACTACAATGTCAACCCCGATCCTCTGCGCCCAAATTTCTAGCTGATCTGTCGCGGCGGCCCTAAAAGTATCACAAGCGCCTAACAACACCCTAGCACCTTGATTTTTAAAATTCTGTGCTAGTTTCGCAATAGAAGTCGTCTTGCCAACGCCATTTACACCCACCATTAGAACGACTAATGGCTGACCATCGCGCTTCTGGGCAATTATTTCTGGATCTTCATTGTTAGAAACTATCTGCAAGATTTTCTGCTTTAGATGTTCGCGTAACTTGTCTTCGGTAACCCGACTTCCCCCTGTTAGCGCGACACCATCAAAAAGCCCGGCCATGAGTTTTTTTGTCGTCGCAACACCTAAATCGCTTCCAATCAAGAGTTCCTCGATTGCTTCCTGCTCCTCCCTACCCAGAACTGGCTTTTTAGAAAAAACCGATTTTATGCGCGCAAGAAATCCCTGTCTTGTCTTGCTCAAGCCATCCGTAAGCGTTGCCGGCTCCTTGCGAACTTCGCCCAGTGTCTCAACTGCTTTTTCTTTACCCGCTGGCCTTTCCCAGCCACCGACGTCGACGCCCCTCTCCTCCGCAGCTACAGCCACCTCGCGCGATAATTTTAAATTTTCCGCCGCTAAACGCTCTTCCTCGCGCAATATGTATTGTCTCTCCTCCTCAAAAAGTCGCTCCGACAAAACACTAGTGTCGCTAGAAAGTCGCTCAAGCTGTGCGCGCAGAACTTCGACTTCCTTTTTAAGCTTAACAATGTCTGGGCCAAGCTGACCCGATAGGCTGTCAACCTCAGTTCTAAGTTTTTGAAAGTTAGACACCAATCTCGACGCACTGAGCGAAATCTTATCGCGCCCCTTGAGCGCACTAATGGCAAGCGCCAGAATAGCTATCGCTAAGGCAATTAGAACCAGTGGATCAGCCGCCATGAGATCGACTTCAGCTAACCTCTGCATAAAGGAATCGAAAAACTTGCTAATATTTACTTCCATATTCTTACCTTCTCTCTATTGACCAACCGCGAACTGAAGCGATTGAGCTGCTTGCTCCAAACTAACTGAAAGGGCCTTCGTAACGCCCTTCTCCTGCATAGTAATCCCTACGAGCTTGCCCATGGCCGCCATAGTGTCTTTGTTATGAGTGATAATGAGAAACTGCGTCCGCTCGGAAATATCAGCTACCAATCTTAAAAACCGGTCAAGATTTGCATCGTCTAAAGGAGCATCCACCTCATCCAAAACGCAGATTGGCCCTGGCCTATATAAGAACATGGCCACCAAAACCGCAACCGCCACCAAAGCCTTCTCTCCACCTGAAAGTAAATCCATGCTGGCGAGTTTTTTCCCGGGAGGACGCACTACGATCTCTACTCCACTAGCAAGTGGGTCATCCGACTCAATTAACTCTAGATGCCCAGCGCCACCACCAAACAGCCTAGGGACTAATTCAGAAAAACGAGCATTTACAAATTCAAATGTTTCCATAAATCTGCGACGCGAGACATCTTTTAGCTCCTTTATGGTTTTTGCAAGAGTAGAATTAGCCGCCTCTAAATCTTCCCTTTGAGCACACATTTCTTCCAATCGCTTGCTCTCTGCCTCAAACTGCACCAAAACATCTTTGTCAACCTCGCCTTCTTTCTCCAACCTACTACGCAACCGCAATACTTGCTCATTTAAAGACTGAACATGTCGCTCTAATCCACCATCCTTTTCAACGGCTCGCTGCACCGCTACGATTTCTTCTTCACTCGGCAGAACCCACTCTCGCTCTGCATACCGCGCCTTTATGTCCTCGATAAGCATAGAAAGCTCCATGCCAGATCTTTCGACCCTAAGCTGAATGGCATTGCAGCTCCGTATTTTATCCTCCTTGCTGCGCCTCGACACATCGAGTCTTTGGCCAATCTGAGCAAGCTCGAGTCTAAAAGCATTCCTCCTATCGAGAATAAGCCTCATTTCCTCATCTAAGGTCTTTAAAGCTACGTCGATCTCCTTTTCTTGAGTGGAATCTTCCCTCTCGCGAGCCTCAATCGCAAGCTCGATCTCGCGCTGCTGGCTACTAAGCTTCTCTTCTTCGGAAACGATATTTTTTCGCTTGCCTTCTAAATCTAACGTTTCGCTTCTAAGTTCCTTTATTCTAGCCGTCTCAAACTGTATTAAGCCATTTAGAGTTGCAGATTCACTTGTAAAAGAAGTAATAAACTCGCGCGTGCGCCGTTCCTTCTCTCGGTCCAGCTCAATTCGACGACGCGACACTTTTTCTAGCTCTACCTTTTTTTTGGCAAGCATTTCGCTTAACTCATTAAAACGAGTTTTTGCCACATTATGCGCCTTGGTTTGCTCCTCAACTCTTAGCGAAAGCGAAACGAAGGCAACTTCCTCTTTAGCTACACTCCACCCCCAGTTCCTCAACAACTCGCCACTAAGTGTTACTACGCACAATCCCTCAACCGCTGTTTGGCCGAGTTTTTGGCGCACCTCGTCGAAAAGACCGACTGCTTCTTCTATATCCTTTGCAATGAGTACATTTCCAATAAGGGCGTCGAACGCATTGCTAAACCCTTCCCTAATTTCGAGCTTTTCAATTAGCCTTCGCGACGAAAAGCTCTCCCGCAACAAAGAGGACAAACCAGTTGGCAATACACACTTATCGACAACGCCAAGCGAACAAGTATCAATGCAACCCTCTTTCTCAACCGATGCCCTTAACGCCAACACGTCATTAGCTACTACATATATGGCCCTGTCGCCCAAAGCCGCTTCCAGCGGGGTCTTAAACTCATCCGATACGCTTATACCACTTAAAAGCGCTTGCACCGATTCGCGCTTAAAAATTTCGCGCACGTTCTTAGAAGCTCCACCCTCGCGCTTGCGAATTGCAGGGGCAAGCTGTGCCGATAGGGCGCGAACTTCGCTCTCGAGGCTCGCTATCCGCACGCGTTCGTCCGCAACTGCCGCCGAAAGCTGTTTTACAGAATCGACTAGCTCGGACTCGCCTTGTCTTACAAGTGCTAATTCCTGATTAGCGCCGCTAGTAGCGGCCTCCAACTCTTCCTTGGCAAGCTTTTTGCGGTTCTCTAGCGCAACTAGCGAATCACGCGCCGTTGATAGAGCCTTTTCCCTACGCTCGATCTCGGCATTAGCCGCAGTTGTGCGATCCTGATTAACGCGCAACCTATCGCTGAGAACGTGTAATCGTCCCTTTACTTCAGCCGCTTTCACTAAAACTTCATTCTTGCGAGTGCGGATTGCTTGGAGCTTTGTCGATAATTCGTCCTTCCTCCTTCTAATGACATCGAGCAAACTGTCCTCTTCCTCCATTTTAGCTCTGTGCTCAGTTTCCGCCTTGGCAAGCAGAGCTAAATTGCCGTCAAAAGAATTGAGTTCTTCTCTGGCCTTGTCCAACTGAGATTCTATCTCTTTCCGGTTAACAAAAATTGAAGCGGCTTTTGCTTGAAATAACTGCTCGTCAACCTCTCTAAGACCATGTTTTAACTCATCGCGCCTCTTCGCCCGGCTCGCCTGGCGGCGCAAGTACGCTACTTGCTTTTCAACTTCGTCAATTAAATCAGAAAGGCGCGCCATATTGGCAGAAGTCCGTTCCAGCGAACGCTCGGCAGCCTCTATTTTTACGCGAAATCCAGAAATGCCGGCTGCTTCCTCTAGCAACTCTCGGCGTTCGGTAGGTTTCTTTGAAATGAGTTCGCCAATCTGTCCTTGCTGAACAATGCTTAAACCTCTGGCACCCAGACCAAGCACTCTATATAGATCCTTTAAATCGCGCAGCCTACAGGGAACTTTATTTATAAAATATTCGCTCTCCCCAGACCTGTACAGCCGCCGCGTTAGCTGAATCTCCGCCACATCGAGAAGCCCTGGAATGGCTCTAACAAGATCTCTTAAACAATCGCCGTGGCTTAAAGCCACTTGCGCCCCGTTCGTGCACACTACTTCATCGGCTGAGACGCTATCCTGATCTTCAGTTGGGACGTCAATATCAGCTAAATCAGCTTCCTCGTTGTTCTCTGCAATTCCAGAGGCCGCCCATCCTTCAGCCGGCCTAACGGTTATAGACACTTCCGCCATGCCGAGCGGCCTTCGGCTCTCCGAGCCGTTAAAAATGACGTCCTCGAGCACATTCCCCCTTAGCTGCTTGGCATGAGTTTCGCCTAATACCCAGCGCAAGGCATCGACTATATTTGACTTACCACATCCATTTGGACCAACAACGCCAATAAGGCGCTCATCGAGATTTAAAACAAAGCGCTCGACAAAGGACTTGAAACCGAAAATATCAATACGAGTGACTCGCATAGGGACATACTCTATAAGATTACAGCATATTTAGTCAATTTATGATTTATACATATTTCTTGTCTATAAGATCGCACTTAGGGCAAAATCGCAAGTCATATCATTTACAAAATGGATTTTTGTAAATGATACGACTCGCAAGCGCGTAAGCACTTGCCAATAAACGACAAATACCGCTTTGGAAAAGTAAAATAGTTAACTAACTTTTTGAAAACGGTATACAGATTCGCGCAAAAAAAGCCATATTGGAACTATGTCATCATTTATAGAAAAACACGAGAAAGGTAATGGAGCAGCCGTCTCAGGCGAGATACAGGTCGTAGTTAAGCTGATATTGCTTATCGTGAGCTTGATGACTGCGGGTACGATCGGATTTAGCGCGATAGAGGGATGGTCCATCCTTGACTCGTTTTTCATGACCGTAATCACTATTCCCACGGAATTACTTTTAATCCGCACCGAGATAGCGTAATAGAAGCAGAGTCGACCATGATAGTCTTGGGAAAACGTTCCTCCATAGAAAAATTGACCGAAATCGTAGAATCAGAACGATCCGCCTAATGTTCATGCACAGAGCCAAAAACTAGGAAGACCTGGAGCAACAAATAAAAAATGGGGGAAACTTTAACTAGTGGAGAAATCATTTGGAGTTGTTAAACCCGAGCCACACTTTTGATTTTATAGAGTCTCACCTACTAGAAGTTCAGAAACCTGGCCAATATATAGGTAGTGAATATAACAGCGTCATTAAGTCTGATGCCAATGTTCGCATGCACTTTGCCCTAGCATTCCCAGATACTTACGAGATAGGCATGTCTCACTTAGGTCTCCAACTTCTCTACGAAGTAATAAACCGGACTCCTCAATACTGGGCTGAACGCGTCTTTATGCCTCTACCCGACATGGAGAAGTTGCTTGTCGAGAGTGACTTTCCACTAGTATCGCTCGAATCAAAGCGCCCGCTGCGAAATTTCGACATCTTGGGTTTTAGCCTACAATACGAGCTCTGCGCCACCAATATCTTAGCCATGCTTGACATGGCTGACATTCCGTTTCTCGCAAGCGAACGCAACATGAGTTTTCCGCTGGTGATTGGGGGTGGACCTTGGGCTTATCATGCCGAGGCTATTGCACCTTTTTTCGATGCGTTCTTCTTAGGGGATGCTGAAGAGGCTATCGAAGAAATTATATGCACGTGCCTTGCGTTTAAGGATGCGAAACGCACTGACAAGAACGCACTTCTCGCAGAGTTAGCCACCATAGAAGGAATTTACGTCCCCGCACATTTTAACGTCGACTACGATTCCACACGCCCCGTGCTGACCACTCCCGCAAAATCCACTACGAGCATTTCCACGTCGCGCAGGCGATTGCTTAATACTTTAAGTGGAGCAACTACTCTCGTTAACCCCATAGTGCCTAACGTAAAAACGGTTCACAATCGCTTGAGCGTCGAACTGATGCGCGGCTGTGTGCGCGGTTGTCGCTTTTGTCAGGCTGGTTTTTTGTATCGCCCACAACGGGAAAGGCGCCCAGAAGAGGTGCTAGATATTATTGACACGGCCCTTTCTCATAGTGGTTTTGAAGAAGTCTCCTTGATGAGCTTAAGCACAGCCGATTATTGCTCCATTCTTCCTCTAGTTACTGAAGTAATGAATCGCTACGCAGACGAAGAAAAATTGGCAGTATCGTTTCCATCAACTAGAGTCGACGCTCTAAAACCAGAACTGTTGGAACAAGTACAAAAAGTGCGCCGCACTGGTTTCACCGTGGCACCTGAAGCGGGAACTCAAAGGCTTCGCGACGTCATCAACAAGGGTGTTACAGATGAGCAGATTTTAGAAACCTGTAAGAATGTGTTTCAAATGGGCTGGAGCGGAATTAAGCTTTATTTTATGATTGGCCTACCTACTGAAACTATTGAAGACGTTTTGGGAATCGTCCATCTCGCGCGTCGCATTAAGGGTTTAAAGGAAGCAAAGGGGAAAAATATCACTGTAAGCGTTTCTACTTTAGTGCCTAAGCCACACACTCCTTTTCAGTGGTCAGCACAATTACTCCCAGCTGATGTGAGCGAGCGACATAAACTGCTAAGAGATGAATTGCAGAAAAGTAGGATTGCCTTTAGATATAGCGATTCTTTTTCAACATTGCTGGAGGGAGTGTTATCCCGAGGGGATAGGCGATTGTC
>JADLFC010000072.1 GCA_020845775.1 Deltaproteobacteria bacterium | reverse complement strand
GGATTTCTTGAAAGTGATACCGTTGCTCACTGTGGCGGCTCACTAGCTGGAGAATTTGTTTATAGCTTAACTTTAGTAGACATCGCTACGCTCTGGACCGAAACTAGAGCTGTTTTTGGAAAAGGCTCTACTAACATAGTTAACGCCATAGAAGACATAGAACGGCGACTGCCTTTTATGATTCTTGGGTACGACTCCGATAATGGAACAGAAGTGCTAAATCAGCATGTTTTGCGGTATTTTCGCGATGAAAGAACAGAACGAGGATTGCCAGTAGTTCAGGTTACTAGAGCACGTGAATATCACAAAAATGACAACGCTCATGTCGAGCAGCGAAACGATTCTGTGCCGCGAAAATACCTAGGTTATGAAAGACTGGATTTTGCAGAGGTGCTGCCATTGATTAACCATTACTACATCGATGTAGTTTGTCCTCTAATAAATCACTTCTTTCCAACCTTTAAGCTAAAAGGAAAGCAGATCATAAAAGCAAGGAAAAAACGCTTTTATGATGCGCCCGTAACTCCCTATGCTCGAGTCATGGCCTCTTGCCACGTAAGCGAGGATAGAAAATTTCAACTAAAACAAATTCATGACAACCTAAATCCCATTACGCTTACAAAACTCGAATTCAAATTGCGCCACCAGATTGACAGAGCTCTTAAGTTACTGCGACAGGGCAAGAATGTAAGCAACCTGATAATAGCTCCTAGTGACGCCCCGCCCTCCGTAGTTACCCACAAGCCCCTCCGACGAGCTATAAATGGCCCATTCTCGGGGCATGTGGATAACTACTCCCAACCAGATTTAAGTGACAACCATAGCAAATCACAGCATAATACCTTCAGTGACATGAATTATGAGCCATAAGGCGTATTCTCCGTCAGTATCAATAAAGTGGCCCTGCACCAATATTTTTTTATTGAACAACCTTAATAGGAGTAGCATATATATTGGGTGATTTTGTTGTTTTTTAGTAAATAGGATGGGAAATTGTTGCTAAGTCAAATATCGACGTGCACAGTTATCGATTTTGAAACTACCGGACTGTTCCCTGAAGAAGGTGACAGGGTCGTTGAAATTGCGGCAGTCGCAATTGCAGATTGGAATATTGTGGATTCGTTCCATTCAATAGTTCGACCAGCAAGTATTGAAGTTAAATTTCGATCACCTGTTAATGATATAAATGAGTCGACACTGCTTGATGCTCCAGACTCCTACACTGCATTTAGTATGTTAAAGAGATTCATCGGCAATCAAACTCTGGTTGCGCATAATGCCGCATTTGATGCGGCGTTTTTGCGAACAGAAGCAAAATTTAACAACCTAGATTTTGCCAATAATTTTTATTGCACATTGCAACTTGCCAGAAAATATTTACCTAATCAGCCAAGCTACAGCTTAAGTGCTTTGACACATCAACTTAATATTGAAACGGATGGAAAGCTACACCGCGCACTTGCTGATGCTAATGCAACTGCAAAATTGCTAATATGGCTGAATGAATTGGACAAAAAAAAGGCTAAACCATTTAATTTCTATTAGTGCTCTCAAGGATTAGTCACTATGTGGGGAAGAACAACATCAGCAGGAAAAACTTCGATTCCACATGTTCACTTTAAGAATTGTCCGGCAAAAACCTACTTAACCCCGGATGGCCAGATTGTTCCTGGACGAAATGTTTATGAGCACTGTTTGATAGTGGGTAGAGTAGCGGAAGAATTGCTATGTCGCTTTGATTGGAAACGAGGGAAACTACTCCTTCCCAAGGAAGCTGCCCTTGTTGCAGCAGTTCACGATATCGGAAAAGTTAGCCCATGTTTTTATGAGAAAATTCGTCGCTCTCTTTCGGATCCGAATTCTCTTCCAGCTACTATTGCTGCCCTTGATCCAAAAATTGAGCGAAACTGGGATGGGCACGCGGGCTGTTCACATATTGCAGCGAAGGCACTCAGTGTTCCAAATTTTATTCCTGAAATCCTAGGCAATCATCATGGCTTTTCTCCCGCGATCCAGGGATATCATGCCAATGATGAAGTGTTTGGGGGCAGCATCTGGCAAGAGGAACGTAAACGCTTGGTTCTGGCATTACAAAACGAATTAGGCAATTCTTGGCCGGAGATAGATTCATATGCCCTTGCTCGTGTAATTGGTGGACTTACCACGGTAGCTGATTGGATCGGTTCCGGAGAATTTTTTGAAGATCCATCCAGGTCTTGGACTGAAAAAATCGAACAAGCTGTTGATTCTGCTGGATTTGTCCAATTTAACATTCGCGAAAATCTAGGCTTTGAAGAAGTCTTTGGTTTTAAACCAAATAGAATTCAATCTCTATTTACTGATCAAGTTGTTAGGCCAGGAGTGTATGTTTTAGAAGCCCCGATGGGCAAAGGGAAAACAGAAGCTGCTCTATATGCTGCCTATTTATTGCTTGCTCAGTCGTACGCTAGTGGAATCTATTTCGCGCTACCTACACAGCTGACCTCGAATAAAATTCTAGAACGTTTCAATAAGTTTCTAGAACGCATCCTAAGCCTTGACTGTCCACACAGAGCGTTACTAGTTCATAGTGAAGCTTGGTTATATCAAACAGTGTACGGCGAAGATGGGCAACCAGGAGGATCGTGGTTTAACCAATCTAAACGCGGCTTACTCGCACCGTTCGGGGTTGGGACAATTGATCAAGCACTCATGTCTTGCATGAATGTCAAGCATGGATTTGTGCGCACTTTTGGATTGGCGGGAAAAATTGTAATACTCGATGAAGTGCATACCTACGATTCCTACACTGGAACAATCTTAGATGCATTAGTTGAACAGTTAACATGTATAGGATGCACTGTTATAATTTTAAGTGCGACCTTAAGTAAGGATCGCAAAGAAAAGTTATTACAACACTCAGTAAATTGTGATGACTACCCGTTAATATCCTCGATATCTACGGGACTAGAGTTCGCGGAGACTAGTATTGACGTTTGCGAAACGCAGAAATATGACCTTCGTTTATTTGCCGACGAAACAACGGTTGTCGAAATAGTATTAGAGCGCGCTGAGAGAGGCGACCAAGTGCTGTGGATTGAAAACACGGTTACCGATAGTCAAGATAAATTTCTAGAAATGGCTGCAAGAGCGGCAGAAATTGGGGTCGAATGTGGGCTTTTACATTCACGGTTTACGAGAATTGATCGCGCTAAGATAGAGGAACGCTGGGTTGGTCTGTACAGTAAGGGGGCCTGGGAGGAGCGTGTAAAGAGAGGGCGAATTTTAGTGGGCACCCAAGTATTAGAGCAGTCGCTAGATATTGATGCTGACTATCTAGTCTCTCGTTTTGCTCCTAGCGATTTGTTATTGCAAAGAATTGGAAGGCTTTGGCGACATATCGACACTCCTCGCCCAAGTGACGCAACGCCGACAGTTGCACTACTTGCGCCGGAGTTGGAGTCAGCAATTGCTAATCCGCAAAACCACTTTGGAAAGTCTGCTAGGGTTTATTCCGCTTACGTCCTTTGTCGCAGTTTGGAGGTCTTTTCCGCACTCTCCTCGATTCGCATACCCGCCGATCTGCGAAGTATTATTGAGAACACGTACAGAGAACGCAAAGAGGTCGACTTTATGGCTCGATGGCTATACGAGCTTCACGAGGGTAGTAGATTTAGAGAAGGCATTGCATCCCTAACCAAGTTAGCGGAAATTACTCTGGCTGAATCAGGAAAAACACTACCTGAAAGCAAGGCTCAAACAAGATACGGCACTACAGAAAGTACAGATGTCTTGCTACTTCGTAACCTTCGACTTCAACCACAACGCAAGTCTACCCAACTTGTCCTACTTGATGGTGCCGAGTTAGAGTTGCCTTGGAGTCGTAGTCGATTAAGTGCTAAACTTTGGCGCGAGCTTAGTATTCGGCTGATGTCACATATTGTTTCTGTTCCAAGCCAATTTGCACCAGCCAAAAGTCCAATGGATACTCTCAAAAAAGCTGGTTTGCACAATTGCTTCTATCTCGGGAATTCAGCAATGGATGAAGCGGTTCTTAGAGTTGCGTTAGTATCGGATAGTGGACGATTAAGTACATATCAAATGCAAAAATCCAACTTAGATTTCTCTCTGGAATATCGTGGTGACTTGGGGTATCGTAATCTCTCATTTTAAGGAGGCGTGACTTGGAGAATCGCTATAACTTAATCGATGAACCCTGGATTCCTGTAGCTGACGTAGGAAAAGTAAGCTTATCGGATATATTTTCAGCGCGCTATCGGGCCTTGGGCGGAAATCCAGTGGAGAAAATTGCGGTCTTAAATCTTCTACTTGCAATCGCCCAAGCAGCCTATACACCAAGAGATAATGAAGATTGGGAGTCGTTGGGCGAACAGGGACTAAGTGAAAAATGTCTTGAATATTTAGAACGGTGGCGAGAGCGATTTTTCTTATACGGGGATAAGCCATTTTTGCAGATGCCAGCAATTGCTACTGCCAGAACTCAACCATACGGAGGGGTTATCCCGTTTATTTCAAGCGGCAATACTACCGTTTTAAATCAATCTAATGTTGAAAAAACATTAGAGGATGCTGAAAAAGCGCTTGTTTTGATTACGCTGATGAATTTTTCGCTAGGAGGCAAAAAACCCGACAATTATATTGTGTTGTCTGATAGTTATCATGGAAAGACTAATGATAAAGAAAAACCCGCAACAGCCAAGCCAGGGCCAAGTGTAGGGTCTAAGGGGTTGTTACATTCATTTATTATTGGTTCTAGTATCTCTCAAACCGTTTGGCTTAACACTTTTACAGAAGTAGAACTTAAAGAGGTATTACATCAGTTTCCCTCAGGCCTTGGTACGCCTCCCTGGCAAGTAATGCCTAGGAGTGAAAACTGTCCTATTGCGCAGTCTTTAAGTGAATCGCTTTGTGGTAGACTTGTTGGTTTGTCTAGATTTTGTTTATTAAAGGATAACTCGCTGCATTTGTCAGAAGGCATACCGAGTCGGAGCTATGAGGAAGGCGTAGTTGATCCTAGCGTTGCAATGAATACGGAAGGGAAAGAGATAAGGGTGGTTTGGGCAAATCCGGATAAGCGACCATGGCGAGAACTATCGACATTGCTATCTTTTTTTCAGCACGGAGGGGGCGGAGAATATCGTTGTTTGAGACTAGCTTGTCATGTCGAACGAACGGCGCGGATTTTGCCCCAATTTTCAATTTTATCAGGCGGGTTGCAAGTTAGTCGTCATGCCACCGGCGAGCAATACGTTACGGGGACCAATGATTATGTCGAATCACTTGTTCGACTGGATAGTTCACAGCTAGGAGCAATATGGTTCGCGCAACTCAGGTTAGAGATGCATTTAATGGAGAAAATAGAAAAGATGTTATATTCCTCTGTGTTACGGTATGTGTATGTGAGTAAAAATGGCAGTAAAAACAAAAAGATCCCTAAGATCGCTAAAAAGATCGCTGGCGGCGCAACTAGCGAATTCTGGCAACTTTGCGAAAGAAATTTCCAATCGCTGGTAGGTAGTTGCGATGCTAACGAAGAGGCGCGCCTAGCGCGCTATGCCTGTCGTAAAAAGTTCGCCGATTATGCAAGATCTGTTTATAACCAACACTGTCCAAAGGAAACAGCGAGGCAAATGCAAAGCTGGGCTAAGAACATGCCAAAGTTTGGGTGGTACTTAAAGCAGGAAGCTTCTTAGTATGGAAGAGAGAGTAAAATCCGATTTCAATGAAAGATTTGTTTTAGCCACGATTGCACTTTGCAAGAAGAGCAAAGCTATAGCTGCAAAGCTTCGAAGAGCAGATAACCCGAATACTGAATATCAAAGTTGGGAGTTTCTGGGATCTTTTGGAGTTGATTTAGACACGGACTACAAAAGATTGCCTTTTACAACAATAGCCGCTGCAATAGCGAAAGCCAAGATCGAGGAGAATGGCACATTGCGTCTCGGTGATGCAATAGTAAGAAGCTACGAAAATGGCAAAGATGGTAAAAATGGCAAAGACAGTGAACAAGCTCAGGCGAAATTGCGTCGGCTCTTGGCTTGTAGCGAAACTCCAGAATTATGTCGGGTATTACGCACCTTGCTTGCCCTAGTCAGCTCTCGCGGATTTGGCAATCTAGATTATATCCGTCTCTTGAGACAAATCAGAGAATTCCACTTTGATTCAAAAAAAATTCAAAGCCAATGGGCGCAAGAATTTTATCATAGTATTGATAATCAGGGACAGCTATCAGGGGAAACTCAATTATGATTGCTAGCATTCTTTCGCTGGATCGGAGTGCTATTAAGAAGTTTCGTATTAGTGATCCCTATTCTTTACATAGAGTAGTGTATAGCCTTTTTTTACGTGAGCAGGATGGGCGTGTGCTTTATGTAGATCAGGGTGGCAACTCCTTAGGTCGCAAAATTTTAATTTTATCGACGGATTATCCAAAAAAAGAAGGCGCCACGAGCGAGCTACACGTTGATAGTAGGGTAGTTCCTGATGGGTTTTTGAATTACCAACTCTATCGCTTTAAAATTACCCTTAATCCTAGTAAGCGGAATCGTGCCACTGGTAAGCGACAGGCCATTGTTGGCCATAAAGAGTTGATCTCTTGGTTTTGTTTTAAGTCTGAGAGCCAGTGGGGCTTTGTCACACCAGAAAAAAATCTTCAAATAGACAAAATAGAAGTACTTTCTTTTGAGGCAAAGGATGGGAGAAAAATAACGTTGAATCAAGTAACATTTAGCGGTGTGCTTTTTCCTCGTGACGCAGAAAGGTTTAATAGGAGCTTTGTTGCGGGAATTGGAAGCGCTAAGGCCTTTGGATGTGGTTTATTACAAATTACACCAGTAATCGATAATATTTTCTAATTTACAAAAAGGAGATTTATTTGTGAACGCTAAGGAAAAATTGCCAATAATTGAATATCATATTCTACAGTCGTTTCCAGTTACGTGTCTAAATAGAGACGATGTCGGTGCTCCGAAGACGGCAATTATCGGAGGGTATACCCGAGCAAGGGTTAGTTCTCAATGTTGGAAAAGAAGTGTTCGACTTGCTCTGCGTAACAGTGGTGCGCGTATGGGAATTAGAACAAAGAAGGTTGAGACCTTGTTCCACGATGAATGCATTAAGCTAGGAGCCTCCGAAGAGCAGGCGAAGAGGTGTAGTGAACTGATGGCAAAAGAACTTGTGGATGACACCTTACTTTTTATTAGTAGTTCGGAGGCTACTCGATTCGCTGAGTTTGCGAAAGAGAAGTTGTTCGATGCTAAACAGCTTGAAGGTAAGGAAATAATAAAAGTTGGAAAAAAGGCAGTAGCGCCAGCTATAGACGCTCTCGATATCGCATTGTTTGGTCGTATGGTAGCAAAGGCAGCAGACATGAATGTCGAAGCTGCAGCGTCATTTTCTCACGCTATTTCAACACATAAGATTTCAAACGACATAGATTTTTTTACAGCCCTAGATGATCTTCAAGAAGAGCCAGGATCTGCGCACATGGGTAGTTTGGAGTTTAATTCCGCAACCTATTATCGCTATGTAAGCCTAGATTTAGAACAGCTAAAAGATACGCTAGGAAAAGAGGGATTAAAAGAGGCTGTGCGCCAGTTTAGTGAGGCTTTGTTTATAGCTATACCCCAAGCTAGACAAACCACTCAATCGGGTGCAAGTCCCTGGGAGTATGCAAATGTAACCGTAAGAAAAGGGCAGAGACTTCAAGTTCCTTTTGAGACTGCTGTGAAGCGTGGGGAAGGTGGCTATCTAGCCGCAAGCATTGCTGCGCTCAAGGACTACTTAACAAAGAAAAAAAAGCTCTGCGGAAGTCTTTATGGGGAGCTTGCATGCTTTGAGTGGGGGGAGGATGAAAACTATTCAATCGACAAATTGATCAGCGAGGTCCAAGAGTCGTTAGGTCTAAGCTAGAAAAGTGTTTATGGGTAAATCATTTTTACTTCTCTGGCTAGAAGCCCCGCTACAGTCGTGGGGCCATGATTCGAAGTTTGGGCGTAGAGATACTTTGGATTTTCCGACAAAATCTGGAGTGCTGGGACTGCTATGCAGTGCTAGGGGAGCAGGTGGTCCAGAACGTGAATGGTTAGCTCAATGGTCGGCCTTTGACATGAGAGTATTGGCTTTTCGCCCAGAAAAACAGGCGAGGCTACCACTTTTACGCGATTTCCATATGGTGGGTAGCGGCTATGACTTGGATGATTTGTGGCAGAATTTGCTGATACCTAAAACGTCAGAGGGGAAAAGAGCGGTTGGAGGGGGATCGAAACTTACTTATCGCTACTATATCCAGGATATGGCCTTTGCTGTGATTTTTGAAGCAAATAGTGATCCAGTCAATGATGCTGTCACCGCGCTTAGGAATCCACATTGGGATCTGTTTCTCGGTAGAAAAACTTGTGTGCCGACTGAACTAATTTTCCGAGGTGTTTTTGATTCTTTTGACGAATGTGAAAGGAGCGCCCTTAACCTTGCTCAGGAGAAAAACCGCAAGTTAGAGTTTAGCGTCGTAGAAGGTGTTAATGAGGGAGAGGTTGTTACCTTAAACGATGTTCCAGTTCAATTCGGAGTAGACAAGAAGTATCGCGATCGACGGGTTACGGTAAAAAGACATATTTTTGAATAGTGGCTAGCGGTAAAAGACTGTTTGTTAAAGTTACGCGTGATTCCTTACCACAAGTTAAGGATAAGTACCCTTTTCTTTATCTTGAACGCGGGCGATTAGAAATTGACGATAGTAGTATCCGCTGGGTCGATTGTGACGCAAATGTCGTGCCGATTCCAGTTGCGACTATTAATTCGATTCTGCTTGGTCCTGGTTCCACTGTTACCCACGATGCTGTCAAGACAGCAGTTGCAGCTAATTGCAGTATCTCATGGGTTGGAGAGGATTCACTTCTATTCTACGCCGCTGGTTTTCTTGCAACAGCGAGTACCAAAAATTTACAAAAACAGATTAACTTGTCTTGTAACCCTAAAAAATCTTTGGACGTCGCAAGAAGTATGTTTGAGCTTAGATTCCCAAAGGAGGATCTAAAAGGAAAGACCCTAAAAGAAATAATGGGAATGGAGGGTAATAGGGTACGTGAGCTTTACGCAGCAAAAGCCAATGAATACATGGTAGGATGGAAGGGGCGCAAATATGTCCCGGGAAACTTTGAACTTAGTGATGTAACCAATCAAGTATTAACCTCATCAAACGCCGCGCTTTACGGTGTTCTCTGTGCTGCCGTTCACAGTATGGGTTACTCTCCCCACATCGGCTTTATACACCGTGGTAGTCCTCTTCCTTTTATTTACGATCTTGCAGATCTATATAAAGAGTATCTCTGCATCGATTTAGCGTTCTCTTTAACAAAAGAAATGGCGGGGCGCTACGACAAATCTATAGTTTCGTCTAGGTTTAGAGAGCGTTTGCTTGAATTTGATTTGTTAAAAATCCTTGCTCGTGATATTTCGAAGCTCATGGGTGATCATAATGTTGGTGGTGATAGCAAATAATTTACCTCCGGCAGTTAGGGGGCGAATGAAACTGTGGTTTGTGGAACCTAAACCAAATGTATTTGTCTCTGGAATAAAAGATTCAGTGGCTCAGAATGTTATGAATTATCTTTATGAGCATTGTTCCCAAGATTCTGGTATAGTTTTATTTAGATCTATTAGACGTCCACCTGGGTATGAGGTGCATACAATTGGACCTACTACGAAACAGTTGGTTCAGATTGGAGGTTTGCAGTTGGTTATTGAGTGTCTTGGTCAAGAGTAGCTTGAAGCACACTATCTTGTGGATAAATGCAATTTGCATCTGAAGATGTTGTTATCTTCCCCACGTATGTGGGGGTGTTTC
>JADLFC010000071.1 GCA_020845775.1 Deltaproteobacteria bacterium | reverse complement strand
TCACGAGAACCTTACCACTTGGCCAGGTGGAGACATTTACTTACGACGATAACGGAAATGTTCTTACTCGAACTGATTTTAATGGAAATACTACAACACACACTTACGATGTACTAAATAGATTAACCAAAAAGACTTTTTCAGATAATTCTGAAACTCCTTCACCTACACCGCTACCGGCCAAGTTGCCACGGAGACAAACTACCGAGGGACTACTAGCTTTAGCTACGACAGTCTTAACCGCCTAATTCGCCAAGACAATCCCGATGGCAGTTTCTTAGCTTACACTTACGACCTAAATGGCAATAAACTTTCAGTTGCCACTGCAAACGGCACCACGCTTTACACTTATGATGCTTTAAACCGCTTGAGCGCCGTTACTGATTCGTCTGGAGGGATAACCACGTACCTCTACGACGCTGCAGGAAACCAAGTGGGAATTGAACAAGCAAATGGCAGCATTACTACGAGCTTTTACGACAATTTAAACCGCCTCACCTCGCAAGTTAGCAGCGATTCCCTAGGTAATCCCCTTACTTCCTTTGATTACATTCTAGACCCTGTAGGTAACCGCTTACAGGTAACTGAAATTAGTGGCAGGGTTGTAGATTACAATTACGATGCGCTTTATCGCCTCGTCTCTGAGGATGTTACTGACCCCGTTAATGGCAACGTTATATTTGAGTACACATACGACGCCGTTGGTAACCGCCTCACTAAGTCAGTTAATGGTGGCCTTTCCGAAAGTTATACCTACGACGACAACGACCGGCTTCGTTCTTCTTCTACTTCGTCTTACAGCTACGACGATAATGGCAATACCCTAACTGAAACTGTTTCGGGGCAGAATACCACTTATACTTACGATGTAGACGATAGGCTCGTTAAGGCTATTACGCCTAGCGATATAGTTGAATACAGCTACGATACTGACGGCATCCGGCAGTCTAAGCGCATCGATGGAGTGCTCACATCTTATCTGGTCGATAAGAATCGCCCCTATGCGCAGGTTCTTGAGGAGCTCGATAATGGCGGGTCTGTGATTGTCGAATATACTTACGGAGCTGATCTTTTATCGCAGAATTCTGCGAGTAATGGCCAGTCGTACTACCACTACGATGGTTTAGGCAGCACTCGTGGACTTAGCGACGCCACCGAAACACTTACTGATACTTACGACTACGAAGCTTTTGGCGAGCTGCTAAGTAGCGCTGGCTCTACGCCTAATAGCTATTTGTTTGCTGGCGAGCAATTGGATAGCTCTACTGGAAAATATTATCTACGGGCTCGCTACTATACGCCCTTTAACGGGCGGTTCTCGCAGATGGATAGTTTTAGCGGGTTTGCCAGTAGACCAGCTAGCTTAAACAAGTTCATATATGCTAATTCGAACCCTGTTTCATACACCGATCCCAGTGGGCAAATTAGTATAGGTGCGGTTTCTGCAACTGTTGCTATCTCCGGTGTTTTAAATACAGTCGTTAGCTACGATCCTTCTGCGCCACTATCTCAGATAGCTACAAACTTTGCGGTTGGCGGACTTGAAGGTGTAATATTTCTAGGTGGTGGGGCAGTGGCTGTAAAAGGCGCTGTAAAACTCGCTCGTTTTATAAAAGTCAGCAGGCTCACTGGCCCGATTCAAAAAGTATTTTCGAAACTAATACCACTGGGGCCAAACTTACCTGGTAGTAACATACCCACTAGGTTTATACTAAATACCTCTCAAGGTAAGGTGTTATTTTCTTCTGGTCTTCAAGGAGAGAAAGCGACAGGTGCATTTAAACATATGTTCAATGAAGTACTTAGAAAGCAAGGTCGGTCTGCAGGCTCAACAGTTCTTGCAGAAGCATTAGCCATACAGGAGATGCAGGCAGTAGCGGAGACTGCTATACTTCAGGGAATACCGAGGCTAGGGCAGAGATTTGTTGTAAGAACCCAGTTCGCCGAGTGGACAGTTGTTTTCGAAACTGAAATGGGGCTTTTAAAGCTAGTTGAAGCAATACCAAGAATATTATAGTACTCATGCAATATCTAACATTAGACAAGATAATAGACACAAGAATAAAAACAGATCTTGGTGGCAATCAAGATACTGGCTGGTTCGCGATAGCTTTCTTGCCAGAGTTGCAATCTGATTATAGTGACCGCATATACTGGAGCCCGACAAGAGAAGAACAGATATCTACCTGGAATATATTGGCATCAGATGGAACACCGGAGCTATTAGAGGTAATCGGCTATCCTTTAACGCTGCTTGCTGTTGCAGAGTGGGATTACAGGCCATCGGGTATCATAAAGGCTGGGTATCCATCATTTGTGCTTAGCAGCGATGCGCTCGAAGAAGCTAAGGGACTCAGTCCCTATTATATTCACAACGACAACGGCTTTAGCATGACCCTTTACCCCAATGGGATTAGAGTTTCGTACAGAGATGGGGAGGCAGTGCTATCTGTCAAACCTAGCGAAAGCGTTATCTTCGAATTTGACAAAGAGCATATCTTTATTGGCATGTTCTTATATCTTAGCAAGGAAGAAATGATGAGTATACCAAAAGTCGCTCAAAAAATCTGCAAATAGAGGCACAAGACCCAAATTGCCGCATAATTACCACCAAGCTTTTGTGGATTACTGGCACATGGATAAGTTTTAATTAACTCAGAAGAACGGCAACGTACCTCAGACATACTACGACGTAACTGGAAATCTCTCCCGCACGGTCTTTGCCGATGGCAGCGAGCAGCTGATTTGCGTTTTGCCTCAAAAAGAATGTCCCTTCACCCAGGGACTTCTAAGGCTGGCCCTTACTTATGCAATAATCTCTTTACGCGCGAAATAACCACGCCGGGCGAAGAGGTTTTGCTGATAAAGTCGCTAGCTCCCATTTCGATTAAGGCAATTTCTCTCTCGGAAGAACTCGCGGCGGTGAGTATTACAAACGGAATGTCCCGAGTTAAGTGGTTTTCTCGCATGCGTCTAAGGACTTCTTTTCCATCCATGCCGGGCATCATTAGATCGCATAATACTATGTCGGGCCTAAAATCATCCACCAGCCTTAGGGCATCTTGGCCATCCAGCGCTTCGAGCACCTCGAAATCAGCCTGCTTAAATATTTGGCCCATTACAGCTCGTATCCCCTCGTCGTCATCTATTAATAACAATTTCGGTATTATTCGCTTGTAATCCTTGGCTTGATAGTTGGCGGCCAGGCTCGCAACGGAGTCGTGCGCACCTGACACATGAGTGTTTGCGCCGTTAGTCGACTTGCTAACAACCAACTCGGGCGACGCAGATACATTTTCCGAAGAAAGACCCTTGATGTAACTAAGTGCCAGTTCGGATTCAGGTGTGAGTCCTGCATCTATTACATCTCCGGCATTTCTTTCGCCGCCCTCGGGATCGAGTCCCACAACGCGCTCTATCTCCTCTATCGACGTGACTCCCTTGTTAATCAATTGAAACCCATGCTGCACCAAACTGCCCAAAGCTCCGCCACCAGCCACTCTTGCTAGTTCCTCCTCGCTAGCTGAATTGCGAATTAGCTCGCGTATGCGGTTATCAACCGGCAAAAAAGTATAAAGT
This sequence comes from Deltaproteobacteria bacterium, assembly GCA_020845775.1. Lineage (NCBI taxonomy): Bacteria > Pseudomonadati > Myxococcota > Myxococcia > Deltaproteobacteria bacterium. Next base: position 15,720 of record JADLFC010000071.1, on the reverse strand, counting down.
CCAACCCGACCGTGATAGCCAGTCTTGCCACACTGATCGCAACCGCGCGCAGCTTTCAATACTTCTCGATTTTTGCAGCCCGTAACTTCAGCAATCTCTTTAGCCCTCTCGGCACTTACTGGTATTGCACAATGAGTGCATAACTTTCGCACCAATCGCTGTGACAATATTCCACCAAGAGAGGAAGCAATGATGTATGGTGGGAGCCCGAGATCTAGGAGGCGCACTACCGCTGATGCTGCGCTATTAGTGTGCAATGTCGATAGTACCAAGTGACCCGTTTGAGCCGCTTGAAAGGCAATCTCCGCAGTTTCTAGATCGCGAATTTCACCTACTAAAATCACATCCGGATCCTGCCTTAGACATGAGCGCAAAACGCTCGCAAATGTCATTCCAATTTTTTTATCAACTTGAATTTGGGTAATGCGCGCAATTCTAAGTTCTATTGGATCTTCAATAGTGATGATGTTATTCGTGCCATCTTTAAGTAACTCCACGGCAGCGTACAGGGTAGTAGTTTTGCCAGACCCAGTTGGTCCAGTTACGAGTATTGCGCGATTGGGCGTGTGTATCGCTGCTAAGAATAACTTCTCCACCTCTTCCGGCATATTTAGATCTTTAAGCAGAATGCCCTCTAGCTCCGAGCGCAAAATTCTTAGCACAATTTTTTCGCCGAAAGGCGTCGGAATCGATGAAACTCTCACGTCGCGAAAAGAACGCTTTCCAACATTGAGTCGAAAACTACCGTCCTGAGGACGGCGCTTCTCCGTAATGTCCATGCCGGCTAATATCTTTATTCTCGTGATGACGTATGGCTGAAGATGATCCGGTATATTTAGAGGTGCAGACATTACCCCGTCTATGCGCAAGCGCAACTCTACCTTGCGCGCCGACGGCTCTATGTGGATATCACTAGCGCCAACAGATATTGCGTCCGCTAAAATCTTATTCACAAGGGCTACCACAGGAGCCGCCTTTGAACTCTCCTCAACCTGCTCGGCAGTGAGTTGCGTTGTAACCTTCCCAGCAGGATTGTTTACATTGGTTACAACTTCCATTTCGTTGGAACCGTCGTGCGACGAACCGCTAGAAATAAAACCACCAATGACCCTAACAATATCAGCTTCCAATGCTAGAAACACCTTAATGCCAGTTTGAAGCAAAAACTCGAGTTCTGTAATGCTATCGACATCCAAAGGATCGGCCATAGCCACCCAGGTTTCATTCTTTTGCTTTCTAAACGGAAAACAGCGCCGGCGCAGCGCAAAATCGTAATCCACACTGCCAAATCCACTGTCAGTATCCGAATCCAGCCTTTCAGTAAGCTGTCCCCCTTCGATTAATGGACAGCCAAGGTGCTCGGCAATTTTTTTTAAAGCCTCAGCTTCTTCAAAAACACCCTGATTCGCCAAAAGAGAAATAGCCTTTAAATTTGAAGATATGCGCTGGACTTTTTCCAAATCCTTTTCAGATGCCAGTCCCAACCGCACTAAAGCCTTTCGCAGGCCTGGCGAAATAAAGCTACTTGGCTCAACCGTAGAGGATGGGATCCAGGACATAGGTTATCGACCTCGGCTATGCGTAATTACAGGCAGTAAATATTATCTACTTGCTAATATCGACCTATTTCAAGAACCACTTGAAGGGCGCTTGTTTTCCCCTCTGGGGCACCTAACGCCCGCCACTCTCCATCAATATAAAGAATTCCTGATTGCCTTTCTTGGCACCCTTGATTGGGGATGGAAGAAAACCACGCACATTAAGACCTAATTCCTGGGCAAATTCACTGACGAGCCTAACCGCTAGTAGCTGATTCTCGCTACTTCTAACCACGCCACCTTTGCTCACATAGCTAGGTTCTAGCTCAAATTGCGGTTTAACTAGCGCCAAAATCGAAAATGGTGTCTTTAGAATTCCACAGATCGGTTTAATTATCTTCCTAAGGCCAATAAAGCTAACATCGATAGTGGCAAACGAGGGTAGCTCCTCGAAGTCGCTGGCAACCAAATCTTTGGCATTCACGCGCTCCATAACGACTACCCGCTTATCGCATCGCAGTCTGTGGTGGAGCTGGTTATAACCAACATCCACAGCATAAACTAGCCTAGCTCCACGCTGTAACATACTATGCGTGAATCCACCCGTAGATGCGCCAATATCCACGGCTACAGTATTACTTAGGTCGATTTCAAAATGCTTAAAAATAGGATCGATCTTATCTCCACCACGACTTACGAAATTAGCAACTTCGTTCCGCAAGCGAATTGAAGCGGACGCTAATACTTTGGTCCCAGCCTTTTCTATAGGCATATCGTCGACCAAAACTTCCCCTGCCATTATTAGTGCCTGAGCGCGCACCCTAGAGTCTACAACACCGCGCTCCACCAAAAGACTGTCGAGGCGTGTCCGAGCCTGAACATTAGGCTTCTTCTTTGCCGAAGTTAGCATGAATATACATATAACTTAGGCCCCTACTTTTTTCATCCGAGCCTGCTTATGCCAATTGCGAACGTGCATAGTTGGCTTCCCCTGGAACACATGCCAGGTTTTTAGAAGCCTAAGAGCTTCATCTAACTGAGGATCCTCCTTCAATAATTCCGACAACTCTGCCTCCATAGCCGAACGAGAACCAATTGAGAGCTTTTCAACTTTTTCATTCGCATCGGCCTTTTCGTCTTTCTCGGGAGTTTTTTGGGGATTTTTAATCGAATGTCGCAAATCCTTCTCACGGCGAGTAAAATCTTCATCTTCCTCCAACAACTCCTCCGTATCGCTAGGATACCTATGAGCCGTCACGACTACATCCGGTACAATTCCCTCAGCCTGAATAGAGCGCCCACTCTGCGTATAGTATAAGGCTGTCGTCAATCGCAGCGCCGTGCCGGTTCCCATAGGCAATATTGTTTGAACTGAACCTTTGCCAAACGAGCGCGTTCCCACAATTAAAGCTTTGCGATGATCCTGCAGAGCGCCGGCCACAATTTCGGACGCCGATGCCGAACCTTCATTAATAATCACTACCATCGGATAAGTTGGCTCTGTGCCATCCTTATTAGCAAAGTATTTTTGATTTTGGCTCTCCAATCTGCCTTGCGTGTAAACCACAACACCTTCGTCTAAAAATAAATCGGACACCCGCACTGCCTGAGTGAGCAAGCCACCGGGATTGTTTCGCAAATCTAAAACGAGCCCCGTTATTTTCTTATTCTTAGTCTTGTTTTCGAGGTTTGATAGAGCAGACAACACCTCACTTGCCGATCCCTCTTGGAACTGGCTAAGTCGCAAGTAAACGAAGCCATCTTCTAAGACGCGCGACCGCACACTCTGCACTTCTATGATGTCGCGAATAACCGTTATGGGAATTAGTTGTTTGACGCCATCGCGATGAACGTGAATTGTTAGTGGCGAGCCTTTTGGGCCACGCATCTTTCGCACAGCTTCTAGCAGAGTAAAGTCTTTTGCAAACTCATCGCCAATCTTAATTATTTGGTCTCCAGGCTTAACTCCTGCACGAGACGCCGGCGAACCTTCTATCGGAGCAACCACCGTTAGAAGCCCATCTTTAACAGTTATTTCTATGCCGAGCCCACCAAACTCCCCTTTCGTTTCTACCTGAAGCTCAGAATACATCTCCTTGGTAAGATAGCTGCTGTGAGGATCTAGGCTTAAGAGCATCCCCTTAATAGCTCCCTCAACTAAATTGGACAGTTGGACTTCTTCGACATAATTCTTTTGCACCAGCGCCATCACGTCCGTGAATATGCGCAAATTGGCATAACTATCGTCGCCCCCATTCTCTGTTGCAGCTACGCGATGCACCAATGCTACAAAGAGAAAAACCCCCACAAAAACCATAATCACTGACATGTAAACCGCACGAAGCGGCAAAACGATATATTTACGCATATATTTTATTAATATTCCAACTCAATTACCTATGACCCATAGGCCCAAAAAAGCTACCCCAGCACAACCAGTCGTTAACACTAATTACCTACTTTACAATAATGTCACAATAACGCCCTCATGTGCTAGCCTTTAGTCGCCAAAGTGGGTTTTTTTGCAAAATATTCAATGGGATTTATAGGTTTTCCTTGGAGCCTGAGCTCGAAGTAGAAATTAGCACCTTTGTCGTCAGGCTCCCCTGTTACCGCAATCAAATCGCCTTCCCTTAAAACATCTCCAACAGTTCGCATTACGCCAGCTAGTCGCCCGTATAACGAATAATAGCGCTTTCCATGATCTAATATTATTACATGTCCAAGCCCAGGTAAAATATTGCTAAACGCCACTCGACCGGCCGCTATAGCTACGACTCGCCCACCAGCGACTCCACTAAATTCTAAGCCTTTAGAAAATATCATATCAGAAAACTGCTCATGTCTCCGCTTGCCGTAACTTCTGATTAATTGCCCAATAACTGGCAAGCGAAGTTTCTGCTTCATCTCGGATAGACCCCTCCCAGCAAACGATGCAACGCTAATGTCACCCCTATCCTCAGCCACACTATCGCCAGTGGCTACATCTCGAACTTCAGTGGCGCTCTGTTCACCCATAACTTTGGCCAATACAGCTTCTAGCTCACCTGCAGCTCTCTTTAATTTGCCCAGAGTCGCAAGGCGATTTTTTTCCTGCTTGTCATAATCCTCGAGCAAGACAGCCTCCTCTTCCTTTTTCTTTTTTAGGCTTTTCTCTAGGATATTAAGCATAGCGAGACTTTCCTCCCTTTCGGCTGCAACCGCCACAAGTTCGGAAGACTCCTTTTCAAAGCTTTGAATTATGCCGCTAAAATGCTCTAGGCGCCTACCATCCGAGGCTGCTATGCGTGAGAGGTAGTTCGCGCGTCTTAACAAGTCCGTTGCCGAATCGGAGTCGACCAAATAGGAAAAAGCACCACCGCGCCTATACATCTTGTAAATCGACGCAACTCGCCGATTTATGACGGCTCTCTCTGCGGCAATCAAATCCTTGCCCTTGGCCGTAGCCCTCTCGAGGCGGTTCGTTCTCTCCACTAAACCAGCTACGAGGTCATTCAGCGCCCGCATTTCCTCCTTTATTTGGCGGAGCTCATCGGCCATAAAACTAATGGACTCCTTAAGCGCAGTCCTGCGCTTCTTCAGAGTTGCTAGATGAGTCTCTTCGCGCTCAATCCTTTGCTGCAACTTAGCCAAGTCGCGCGATATGTCTAATGATTTTGCTTCGGCGAGAACTCGCATCGGTAAGCAAAAAAAAAGTGTCGCCGAAAATGCCCCAAGAACATAAACAAATGTTAAGCCTAAGCTCCTAAACATTCATAAACCTCCCCAGCGCTAGCAAGCTGCCGACAGACCCAACTACCATTCCCAATAGCAAGATGCATAATAAAGCTAAAGGCGAAAGAAAATATAAATTAGGCAGTGCCACCCCAAACAGCGTGGCGTATTGCATCTCGTAGTTCACTATTAAGTAAACTATTCGAAGCAAAGCTATCCCTGCAACTGCGCCTAACACTCCTTGAAACATGCCACCCAGGATAAACGGAACTCGCACAAATGTGTCGCTTGCCCCAACTAGCTGCATTATAGAGATCTCCTCGCGGCGAGCATAAATGACGAGCTTTATTGTATTGGCAATGAGGAACACTATAATTACTAATATTATAGCTAAGCTTACATAACCGACTAAGCGAAACACTCTTAAAAGCTTCTTCATGTGCTCAACCCATTCGCTACCGTAGATCACTTCATCGATAAGTGGATTATCTCTGAGGCGCTTAATAATGCCATCCTCGCCAAGCCCGAGCTCATCTGGAAAGAGACTAAGTTCGAGAGACGTAGGTAGGGGATTTTCCTTTTCGAGCCCGTCTAGGAAGCTGTGTCTAACTCCCAGCTCTTCTCGAAAAATCTCTAACGCTCTTTCTTTGGTGATATAGTCAACAAACCGAACTCGCTTGTCTTTCTTTAACTCTTCCATATAACGCTTTACAGCTTCTTCGGAAGAATCCGACTTGACGTATGCGGTGACATATAGATTGCTACCAGCATACGATATGATTCGATCGATATTCTGGATTGCTAAAAAAAAAGCGGAAAAGAGAAATAATGATATAGCTATTGTCATAATGGCTATACCGTTAGACATCGGCAAAACTGTTACCGTGTCGATACCGCGTTTGAGGTAGTATAAGACGCGTTCCAAGCCGCCAAGCTTTGGCAACGAGCCCTGTGAGTACCAGATATTAGAGAGCACGCCTCTGCCTATATTTGCGGCTGGCTCAGGAATTTTTAACCGACTATCTCGACTCATGTACTATCCGCGTGGATGCAAGAAGTCGCCAATGAGGCGACCTCGATCTAAGACGATTGTGCGTTTGTTCATCTCTTCTATTAAATTTAGATCATGCGATGCAACTAACACCGTAGCACCGCACTGGTTTGCTTCTAAAAGCAAATTAAACACGGCTGCCGTCATATCAGGGTCTAAGTTACCCGTAGGCTCATCGGCTAAAATTAAATCGGGCCGATTTACCAGTGCACGAGCAATTGATACTCTCTGTTGCTCTCCACCAGAAAGCGTGCAAGGAAGGGAATCGAGGCGATCCTTTAGCCCTACTGCCGTAAGCATCTCGGTAGCAAGTTTAACCCGCTGCTGCTTGCGAACTCCAATAACCTCCAACGTAAATGCTACGTTGTCCAAGATAGAGCGAGTCGAAAGCAACTTATAATCCTGAAATATAACACCGACATGCCGCCTAAGCACTGAGATCTCGGAGCGCGAACAGTCAGTAAGGCTTTGCCCACCCACTATCACCTGCCCGCGAGTAGCCCTCTCAGCACCAAAAAGAAGCTTTAGCAGCGTAGATTTACCTGCTCCACTGGCGCCGGCTATAAAAATAAATTCGCCCTGGCGAATTTTTAGATCTATGCCCCTAAGTGCACTTTGATTGGGAAGATAGTCCTTATGAACGTGATATAGCTCTACTATGTCCCTGTTTTCCCCCGTCACGCATTATCCAAACTAACTTAAAGTTTCTTGCCAGACGTAATTTGAACTTGAATATTATCGTCCTTCCCGCACGATACGCGCCTTTCTACAGAACCATTGGGATTTAGTGTGGAACTAAAACTTTTTTGAGATTCGCCGCCCCTGGGATCGATAGTCTTAACGACGTATTTTACGCTGTACGAGGACTTTTCGCTGTTATTAGTCAGCTTGACTACACACTTGTTACCACCTATCCGTTCTATCGCGCCAACAACTGGGCTCTGAACATTATCCTCCTCAGGTGCGGTATTCGAGTCCACCGTGTGCCGTCCAAAATACTGCCCCTCGCTAGCTACAACGCTTGGACTTAAATCCTTATCATCATTATTATCAATCGGTTGTGCCGGCTTTTCGGCCCAAACATCATAATTTACGCTTAGAAGAGCAAAAGCAACCAATAGAAAACGAACGCCAAAACTTTTCATATACATTTCCTGCTTAAATACGCCACGAAAATTCAGCAACAACAAGAACGCACACTTCTCAACTATATGCACGTGTCGCAAAATATAACATCATGATGAGGTCATCGGAAACAGCTTTTTTGAGCCGAACAAAAGATTGTCTTAGTTGAGCTTCCCGAGCTCTTCTTGAACAATAGCGTACGGCAGCGGTATTAAACCCTTGTTTTGAACTATCTGTTGGCCCTCGCGACTAAGCGCAAACTTGAGAAAGTCCTTTGCGGCCAAATCAAACTCCTCGCCAGGCGAACGCACCAAATAGACGTTAAAAAAACGTCCTAGCGGGTATTTTTCTGCAAGCAGGTTCTCAAGGCTAGGCATATAAGCTTCTTCTCCCTCAAAGCGAGAAACAGACAGCAACGATACAGCAGGAATCAGCTCCTCCTGGCTTAAAATCGGCCCAAAAGCAATCGCGTTTGGGTTGGCCCGTATAGCCTCTAACAAGCCATTAGTATCCGAGATAGCAGTAACTTCTGAGTGGAAATCTCCCTGTACTAATACCTGCTGCCGAAAGAAAGCATAGGGGTACGATGTGTCAGCAAAACTAAGGGGCATGATTTTTTGGGGTAAATTCTTGGCCTCTACTCCCAACCCCTTCCAGTTTGATATTCGGTGGGCACCACTCCTCCTCAAATCTTTAGAAAAAATCCCGTCAAGTTGCTCAAAAGAAATGCTCTTTAGCGGATTATCAGAGGAAACGTACACGGCAACGCCAGCAAGCGCGGTTCTAATTAGCGTCGGCTCAAAGCCGTATTTTAGTCGAAACTCATCTAGCTCCGGCGACTTCATCGGCCTAACCATTGGGCCGATATCTGCTCTCCCGTCAATCAAGGCGGCAGCAGCCGAAGCCGAACCCTTGCTAAGCACGTTTATAGCTATTCCGCGATGATATTCCTTATACGCCTCAACCCAAGCGTCGACCAACTCCTGCATTGAATCCGAACCAACCGAATCTAAACTGATCTCTCCTAAATTAGCTGCCTTATACCTCTGCAACCTACTATCTACTGTTGACAATGGCGCTGCCACTCCTATAGCAGCAGTAAGAAAAACTATGAGGACCAATAATTGCAACTTAATAATCATCTAAATCAATGGCTCCAGGAAGAACGTGGTAAAAAGCAACAAACAAACATTAAGCATAAAACAGATATGATATGCTGCTTATATTGTCAACTTTTCTGCTAGCGGATGACAATATGCTAATTGAACTGATAAGCCGCTTTTGTCGCCGCGAGCTCTTCTTCGCATCTTAGTCTATCCCATCCAAGTTCCGCGGCCATAATCTGCACTATTCGACTTAAAGAGCTATCATCGGGCTTCCCCAACGTTCCCAGGCCAGTTCGTCGCAGCACTACGTCGCTCAATCTACAAGCCATCTCGTTTCTAACAGCATGTATAACTTCAGCAAGGATAGCGGAGCTATACGGTGTCACCATTTCTTCCGCTAAAGACTTATCACTAGCGGCTAACTCAAGTATATTTTTCATCTCTGCGCCGTAATCTAGAGCTAGTTGTCTGTACATCTTCGGCGCTATTACCCCAAATTCCCGCGCCTCGCTCTCATCGTCACCGATGGCACTTGGACCAAACCCCACCCCGCCCGGCAAAACAGTCTCTGACGTTCGGCATGGGGCGCAATTCGCGTTTAGCTTTTTTGCTACCAAATCCACCACTTTCTCCGCCACTGCGCGAGCCGTTGTATATTTAACGCCTATAACAGAAACCAAATTATTCACGTTATTAGCGGCCCCATCGCCCACAATCGCACTATGATCGACAATGCTATCCTTGCGAGCTACCGCTGGGCTCTTAACTTGACCTGGCGTTTCAAACTGCTCAGTGTTAACCCTGCTTTCATCGAGAGGACGCAAGCCACCAAAAGCAAAGCTTATATTTCGTTCAGAGATGGCACGCGAAGAATACATTGACTTTACATCACTGATAAACTCACTTAACTCATTCGCCTCAATTCTAAACTCATCTGGATGCTTAGTATAAAACTCGTCATAAGTGCCGATAAGAGAGTGCCCACGCCAAGGAGCAATAAAATAGCTCCTCCCACCTCTGGCAATTAAAGCCGCAGTGTCTCTGTACATGCTCTCCAGAGCTAGTGAGTATTGCGCTATTACCTGTGGAACGACGACTTGCACGCCTTTTGAAAAACCCACACTTCTGCAACTATCCGACTTAGCTCGCCCGCCACTAACAAAATCGCAAACGACATGAGACCAAGGCCCAGCAGCGTTAACAATGCACTTTGCACGAATGTCTAAAGTTCGACCATTTAGCATATCGCGGCATACAACTCTCTTTATCTCGCGCTTAACGACATTGCCGCTAGCTTCGGTTTCTAGCTCGGTTGCCGCTACGTAGTTACACACTACCGCTCCGCTAAAAGCTGCGGCTTTAACAAAACTTAAAGTCAAGCGCTCGCAATTTGACATCTGACAGTCATAATAGATAACAGCTCCTCTTAGTCCGGCAGCGTTTAATCCTGGGGCAAGCGAAAGGCACTGCTCTTTATTTAGTATTTTAAAGCTAGGAAGGCGATGGTAATCAGACACTAGCTCATTTCTATTACTAGCGAGCAGCTCATAAAGCATAACTCCAAGCGAAAGGACTTCTTTCCCACGCATCCCATAACCATAACAAGGAACTAAAAACGGCATGGGATGAACTAGATGTGGAGCAATATGTCGCAAAGTTCTCTGCTCGCGAACCGACTCCCTTAAACGACCAATATCGCCGTGTTGGAGATAGCGCAGGCCTCCATGGACGATTTTAAAGCAACCTTGTGAGGCTCCCTGTCCGAAATCGCCCTTCTCAATTAAAGCAACATCAAAGCCCCTCTGCCGCGCATCCCAGGCAATGCAGGCGCCATTAATACCCCCGCCAATGACTAAAACGTCAAATTCCCTGGACGTTAGAGAAGATGTGTCTCTACTAAGTGTCCTCTCGCCTAAGCCACTGGAAGTCCCTGAAATAAAAGCAGTTTTTCTCTTGCCCTGCATAGACCCTTTTTCCTAAACTGAGCATCACAATATTGGCTAGTTTTCTACTAACGGAAGCGCAAGAACACAAGCTTGTAAGGCTTTCCAAAATCTTTAAGCACACTGAAAGGTTTTTTTGTCGATGATTTCGGTTCTTCTCCCTGTTTATAACGAGGCTGACATTCTAGACGAGTCGATAAAAAAGCTTCATGCCTATCTCGAACGCGAAAAACTTCCGCACGAAATAATTGTTACTAGTAACGGCTCGACCGATGAGACGAATATAATTGGTCATGAATTAATGAAAAAATATTCATGGTTTCGTTTTTTCTCTCTACCAGAGCGAGGCGTCGGAAGAGCTTTTGTCATTAGCGCCAAGAACGCTCATGGTGACGCTTTAGTATGCTTAGACATAGATCTTCCCTCGGACCTAGCCTTTATCCTTTACGCCAAAGATTTGCTCAAGTATGTCGATATGGTTATCGGCTCCAAATTTATGGGCAGGCAATACCGTTCAGCGATCCGGATTTTAGGAAGTCAGCTTTACGTTGTTATTGCTCAGTGGCTCTTTGGCATCTCACTTTCCGACTTTTCTCCGGACAGCAAAGCCTTTAAGAGAGAGGCTATTCTGCCAGCACTGGAAAAACTCGACGGCTGGACGGGATACGTTTTTGAGCTGGCACTTTATTTAAGTGCAAAGAACAAACGCATTGTGCAAATTTCTATAGACTGTAAAGACAGGCGCAAAAGCAAGTTCAATTTACTGCATGAAGCGTTTTATCGGTATTTTCACCTGTATCGCTGTTGGCGTGAGTTCCGGAATGCTAAGTCGTGGTTTCATTGCACATAGTTGGGAATTTAACTGCTAATGAATACGACAAGAAAGAAAAGTCTGGTATCCATGCTCCGGCACGCTGAGCGATGTACTCCTCGCGTAGGATTGTTTGCAGTAGTCGCGCTGTTCCTATACTACCTCCCAATTGAAATATTGCTAAGAACTCCGGCTACTGGAGGCGATATGGGGTCTCACTTTTGGCCGTTATATACTTTAGTAAGTCATGGCCTGCCAAATTTTCTAATTCGAGTCTGGAATCCAGGCAACCTAGCAGGCGAGCCGCAACTAGTTCATTATTTCCCCTTGCCATTCCTCATAATGTGCGCTCTGTCGCTCGTATTGCCGCTTGGCATGGCGTTTAACGTCGGTGGAATATTGCCAATAGCAACTCTTCCGCTCGCAGTTTACTGGGGAGTTAAAAAGCTTGGGTTTAAGCACCCGAAACCACTGCTTGCCATGACTTTTAGTTTGTTTGCCTTGTACAACGAGTCTTTCTCGATGTGGGGAGGCAATACTCTTTCTACTTTAGCCGGTCAATTTGCGCATTTGTATGCACTAAACTTTCTATTTCTTGGCATAGGTGCACTAGCTGTTGAGATTAGAGAGCAGCGAAGTCCTTTCTGGTCGTCTCTCTGGTTTGCCGCCGTAACTACGAGCCATGCCTACGTAATGCTAGGCATTCCCCCATTTTTGTTGGCATTTGTCTTTTTTTATCCCCATTCAACTGTAAGACTCAGGTTGAAACTCGCATTCCTCTCCGGCGTGTTAGCCTTGCTTCTTTCGGCTTGGCACACTGTCCCCATGATAGATAATCAACAGTGGACTACAGCACTTCCGATGACGTGGGTGTTTGGAGACAGCATGGAGGAATACCTTCCAGTCATTCTCCTTCCTTGTATAATTGGAGTTCTATTGGCCTTGCCGATTCCTCGGAAGCTATTAAAGAAGGTGCCTCTTAAAGCATTACTTAGATTTCAAAGACAGAACTCAGCTCATGGGTTTTTATTTTGGTTTGTTCCCATCTGCGTTTATCTTGCCTATTACTTTGTTTTTCCTAAACTTGGCTTAGTAAACATACGAGCATTGCCGCAGGTTTATCTCATTCTATGCGTAATGAGTGGCATAGCGGTTGGCGGCCTATTACTTTCCATTGGCAAAATTTCAACATGTCTTGGGAGCATTGCAATCATTGTTTCATCCCTCTGGTGGACGCACATTCACGTCGTCAGCTTCCCCGGTTGGCTTCAGTGGAATCTTTCTGGCTGGAAATCTAAGGAGCTGTACCCAGCGCTCACGGAACTTTCTAAAGAGCTTCGCGGAGATTTTTCACTACCACGAGTAGTTTACGAGCATAACGAGATAAGCGAGGCCGCTGGGACAACACGAGTTTTTGAAATGCTACCGTATTTTGCAAACCGATCCACCTTAGAAAGCGTCTACGCTGAGGCAAACATCGTTGCACCCATGATATGGTATATTCAAGCTCTCGTAAGTAAAACGCCGAGTTGCATTTTTAGCCATGTCAAATGCCCGGACTATGACATTCAAAAGGCAATTCCAAAAGTTAAGCTTTTTGGAGTTGGCGAACTAATTTTAGTCACTGACGAGGTATTAGCGCAAGCTCGACTGAATGAGGAACTCACTGAAGTCGGCAAGCATGGTCCCTGGCACTTGTTTCGCTTGATTGTTCAACCCGAGCTGGTAGAAGTTTTTCGGCAAATTCCAGAATTATCCAGGGAAGCAAATTGGAAAAAACAGTTTTTAGAGTGGTTTATCGAGCACGAGGGCAATAGCCCAATGCTTATACATAGCGGCACAAGCAATCCTGGCATGGCTAGCTTTCTAAAAATAAAAATGCTCGACACCACTATTTGGGAAGAAAGTGATAACTGCGCGCCTAAAGTAGAGGTTTATTTCAATCATCTAAAACTCCAAACAAACTGTGCAGGAAAAGCACATTACTTAAAATTTGCCTATCATCCTAGCTGGAAAGCAGATAGCGGAGATCAAATATTTATGGCGAGCCCGGGATTTTTAGCATTAATTCCCAGCAGCGATGAGGTGTTGTTAACTTTTGGCGAGAGTACACTTTGGTTCTGGGCGGATTTCGTATCTATTGCATCAGCTTTGCTGTTGCTAGCATACTCCGCAGTGCTGATATCTAAGCGTTAATTCGATTTAGCTGCATCTTAACAGTTATGGTGCGTCTACTTAAGTTATCTATTCGGCAGAAGTTAGTCATTACACTCTTGGCGATCTCACTCCTACCCTTGTTGGTGATTGGAGTATGGGGCTACAAGAAAGCCCGAGCCTCGATCGAGCAGTCTACTTACCAAAACTTAAGTGCCTTTAGCCACTTTAAGGCAGAGGCTGTAATGCTTCTAATTGATACGTTAAAAACAAGGGCTACGGACTTTGCGTCTGACGGGTTTGTGCGAGATCATTTGAGATCGATTACTGAGTCATTGGTAAATCCAATTCAAATTGACTCAAGTCGTCTATTGCTAAGCGCGCATCTTGCAAAGAACAGCCTTGCCCTGGCTAAGAACCTTATAGCCATTGATGTAATTGACCATCAAGGCGTAGTGATAAGCTCAACAATTCCAATTAGATCAGGGCTGCCCTTGGCCCCCGACATTCCATATCGCCACGTCAATAACGAAGCATACGTGGCCGAAATGCGTTCGCTCGGCGTCGACGAGGAGGGATTCTCGTCCCGACAGAGTTCTACCTTAGTCATTGCCGTTCCCATATACTCTCGCGAGCAGCCTATTAAAAACCTTGGAGTGATGGCGCTCTACTACGACAGCAGAATACTTGACGCTGTTTTAGGATCTGGCAGCTCGCACAGCAATAGACCTAACCGCATCAGCGCGACAGGCATGACATATGTAGTAAATCGCGATGGGGAACTAGTTACTGGCAGAACACTTTCGTCGGAAGATCGTGCGCTAGACAAGCTTGCAATGCCACCAGTAAAGGAATTCATCGAACGCAACCGAGAGACTAGTGGAACATGGATGAATGCTCGCCAGGTCTTAGTTGTTGGCGCATCGGCGATAATTGAGCTAAACAACGCAAAATGGGTTCTCATCACACAACAGGACCACAGTGAGGCGTTGCGACCAATCGAGCAACTAAGGCTACTTACATTGTTTGTCAGTTTAGCAACTATCCTTATATCGACCGCACTAGCATTATTGGCTGCAAAAAACATCTCAAATCCCGTGGTTGGCCTCACCCGTGCGGCAGATCGCGTTGCCGCCGGCGACCTAAGTACAACGGTAGACATAAAGGGAGACGACGAAATTGCCCATCTAGGTGAAGTGTTTAATAAGATGACAGCTAGCTTAAAGCAAAGCCAGGAATACCTAAAGGAAAACGCCAGACGCCTGCACCTGCAGTCTAGTGCGCTTGGAGCAGCAGCCAACTTGATAGTTATTACTAATTCAAAGGGAGAAATCCAGTGGGTAAACCGAGCATTTGTCGATACCACTGGGTACTCCAACGAGGAGGCCAAAGGGCAGACAATGCGGCTCATCAAATCTGGAGCCCACGACCAGGCTTTTTATGAGCGACTCTGGACCACCATCGCGTCGGGGGAAACTTGGCATTCCGAAGTAATAAACCGCAGGAAGGACGGCAGTCTCTACTACGCAGACGCAACTATTACTCCGGTAAGGGATGAACAGGGGAGAATAATGTCATATGTCGCCATTAGCCAGGACATTACTACTAGGAAATTTAACGAAGTGCAGCTCAATGAGCAAAAAGAACTCTTAGTAAAGGTAAATGCAGAACTAGACCAATTCGTATATACAGCAAGTCACGATTTGCGCACTCCTCTAAGGGGGATTGCGTCATTGGCGGGCTTTCTACAGCAAGATTGCGCTGAACAACTTGACGACAATGGCAAACAGTTGCTCGAACGAATAACTAAATGTTGCAGTCAGATGCAAAAGTTAATCGACGACCTCCTTAGCCTGTCGCGAATTACCCGTATACACAACCCATTCGAACCAACTGATATTAGCGACTTAATGCAGTCCGTACTTGCGCATTTAGAGCACGACATCCGGGTACATCAGGCAGAAATCATCATTCAATCGAATCTTCCAATTCTAACCGCAGATAGGATTAAACTTAAGGAGGCATTAATAAACCTAATTGGCAACGCCATAAAATTCTCTCATAAGACTGCAAAACCCCACCCCATAATAGAAATTGGCTTTGTAGAGACCAACGACAATTACGAATTTTTTGTCACTGATAATGGAATTGGCATTGATCCTAAGCACCATGAGAGAATCTTTGAAATCTTTAAGCGACTTTATAGCGATCGAGAATATGAAGGGACTGGTGCTGGCCTATGTATAGTGAAACGCGTCATAGAAGCTCACGGCGGCAG
>JADLFC010000070.1 GCA_020845775.1 Deltaproteobacteria bacterium | reverse complement strand
GTGCTTTTGAATTTCAGAAATCTCAAAATAGCGGCTGAAGCCTAGCTCTGCATTTGGTAGGTCTAGGCGACGATCGCCAAAGCGTTAGATGTTCAAGTTGATGATTTAATTAAAAAATATGCGGAATACTTTCGCTTTCAAAAAAATTATAATCTTTCTCGCCATAATCTTTTTTATATTACTAGTAATAATTTTACTCGATTTCTTAAATTCCGTCGGGAGAGAGTGCGATTCTTGTGCAACATCGGACGTTTTCTTCGCTATATTCCTAACAACCGTGTTGGCATAGTAGAAAAGCTTTTTAGTCCAAGAGGCCATATGACCAACTCCTTTATCCGCCTATCCGCGGCAACTGTCTTGGATGCACTGCTCCCCCTCGTTAAGCGGGGAATTTACGTAAGGCGATACCGCATGGCCATCTAGCGTTTCATCTGGCAATGAGGTTAAAAAATCATGCAAGGCCGAGATGTCTTTTGAGCTAGCATCTAGCCAAGAGTGGTCGCATTCAGCAGGCAAAATAACGGGCATGCGATCGTGGATGCTTTGCATGAATTCGTTAGCAACAGTGGTTAGGATGCAAAAGGACCTAGGAGTATCTTCGCCAATCGGCTCCTCGTATAATCCAGCCAAGCCAAAAAGATCGCGATCTTTCAAGAAGATGTAGAAAGCCTGTTTGCTTCGGCCGCTATGCTTCCACTCGTAAAAACCGTCTACTGGCACTAGACAGCGCCGGTGCTCCAATGCAGGGCGAAATATCGATTTAGTATGCACTGTCTCAACCCGCGCATTGATTAACGAAGGGTAGCCCTTTTTGTCCTTGGCCCAGCGCGGAATCACTCCCCATTTTGCCTCGACCAAATGGCGCTTTCCCTTAGATTCAATAACTATGGGAAGCATTTGACTGGGACAGACATTGTATCTTGGTTTAGGTAGTGAACAATCCTGAAAATCGACGGCAAACTTCTCCAGAATTTTTTGGGGCCGCGTTATTGTGACTCTTCCACACATAGCAACCTTGCTTCTTACTAGCTTGCAATCCTAACAATAATGGGGAAGTATTTGTAAACATTCCCCCATTATATGCGGCACTAGAACGAGAACTTCAAGGGATTAACGGTAACATCTAGCGCCATGAAAAAACCGAACGAACTCTATAAGATTGGGAAATCTCCTTCGAGCACCATCCTGTCTGACGAAGCTCGCCATCCGCTGCGTTTTTTACAAAGAAGGACACCAAAGCCTCACGCCAATCGTGGCGCTGCTCAGTCGCCAAGACTATGCGGTATTTTTTCGCGGCCTCGGTCACAAAAGACACCTCGCAGAGGCCTTTATATGATTTCTCCGTGCAACCCTCAGCAGCACATTCGATATCACGAAAAAAATACTCCATACTGGCCTTATGATTGCCAGGTAAAACTAAGAGGCCCTTAGAAAACGGCGGCTGCTTTTTGCCATCAACCTTGCGCTCCGTAGTAATTACATCCTCTGGCCAAGTAAGTCTAACTAGCGATACTCTATCCCGTGGCAAGGAGGGTCCCTCGTAACCTTTTCTGGGACTACAGCCCATGCCTACCATTACGCCACATAGCACCGCCATTGATACCCAAAGCTTTCGCTCACTACTGCTCATCGGCTTTTCCTCCGTCTAGCTCCGTTGCGTTTGCAAGCTACCCCACCTAGGTTCCTAACGCTCCAGGCGACTGGTGGGATCTGGCGTCCACGATTGCAACACTTTCATGTAATTTGCCCGCTCAAAAGCTGCCGGGTTTGCCACGTTCTTTTGACTAATGCTTCCACGCATTTGCTCTATAGACGCATACTCGTGCTCCGCTCCCCAGCGCTCTAGGTCTCGCAAAATAGTGCCTATTCGAAAAATGCCATTCTTAAGCAATTCAGAGGTCATCATCGTAACACTTGCTCCAGCCATTACGCCCTTAAGAAC
This sequence comes from Deltaproteobacteria bacterium, assembly GCA_020845775.1. NCBI lineage: Bacteria > Pseudomonadati > Myxococcota > Myxococcia > Deltaproteobacteria bacterium. Next base: position 4,745 of record JADLFC010000070.1, on the reverse strand, counting down.
ATCTTCATGATTATGAATTCCGCTCGTTATAGCTAAATCCAAAGCAACTCTGCCGTATAAAATCGCAACCCACCTAAGTGGAAGCCTAAGTTCATACGACTCACTGAGCACTAAGTTGGGAACGACCTCGAGTTGCTCGAGATCGATATCTGGTTGATAAAAGCGATTGAACAACACTAAACCCTTTGCACCAACTTCCTCAAAACGACGAGCCATAGAAGCCATGGCACTAAAGAAAGGACTAAGCTTTACAGACACAGGAATAGACACGCTCTCTTTAACTGCCTTCACCACATCCAAATACATTCCCTCAATCTCTTGGCCAGCAACGTCCACTGACGTAGGAATGTAATAAATATTTAGCTCAAGTGCATCCGCTCCAGCCTGCTGAATCCTACTGGCATACTCGACCCAACCACCACGCGAAACGCCGTTTAAACTCCCGATAACGGGGATATCCACTGCCGACTTTGCCAGACGAATCTTTTCCAAATAGCCATCCGGTCCAACATTATAGGTCGCTAAATCCGGGAAATACGTTAGCGACTCGCCGTAACTTTCGCTACCGTAACTTAAATAATGATCTATCTCTCGGCTCTCGTGATTGATTTGCTCCTCGAATAGCGAATACATCACCACAGCTCCGGCACCGGCGTCTTCCATCCGGCGAATATTGTCTAAATCCATGGAAAGAGGCGAAGCAGAAACCACAATTGGATTCTTAAGATTTAATCCCAAATAACTAGTTAAAAGTTCCACTGAAAATCTCCCTTAACAATTACATTACTGCTTCACACCTGCACATCCAACGCAAGCCTTTCGTAAACCTTCCAATGTTCATTGACGCATTCTTGAGCCTCGTCTAGCAACCGTTTTGCCACATCGGGTTTAGCCCTAGCTAACAAGCGATAGCGATTTTCCCTATATATGTATTCACTTAGCGGTATACTAGGAGCTTTGGAATCGAGTTCAAATGGATTCTTTCCTTCCCTCTTGGCTCTATCTGGACTATAGCGATATAAAGGCCAATAGCCACTCTGGGTTGCCAATTTCTGCTGCTCCATTCCCTTAGACATGTCTATCCCATGTGCAATGCAGTGACTATAAGCAATTATTAGAGACGGGCCTCTATAGCTTTCGGCCTCTAAAAAGGCCCGAACGCACTGCTTATCATCAGCTCCCATTGCAATCCTCGCAACGTAAACGTAGCCGTAGCTCATCGCATGCAATCCCAAATCCTTCTTGGGAGTGGCCTTGCCACCCGCAGTATACTTTGCAACTGCCGCGATGGGAGTAGCTTTAGAGGCCTGCCCACCTGTGTTGGAATACACTTCGGTGTCTAAAACCAATACTTTTACATCCGCCCCACTCGCAAGCACGTGGTCAAGACCGCCATAACCAATATCGTAAGCCCAACCATCGCCACCAACAAGCCAAACGCTTTTTCTAGTTAGCACATCAGCCAAACTCAGCAGATCCATCGCACGAGGGCTTTTCGACGACTGCAATTTACACTTCAATTGCTCCACTCGCCTGCTCTGCTCTTCAATCTCGATAGCACTATCTTGTCTGGCTGACAAAATCGCTTCGACCAAATTCTCGCCAATCTCCTCCGCTAAGGCCTTAAGAACTTCCCGCGCATATTCGGCCTGCTTATCAATTGAAAGCCTCATGCCCAAACCAAATTCGGCATTATCCTCAAACAACGAGTTACTCCATGCAGGCCCCCTGCCATGCCGGTTAACCGTCCATGGAGTAGTTGGAAGATTGCCGCCATAGATACTCGAACAACCAGTGGCATTCGCAACCAAAAGTCGGTTGCCAAACAACTGACTTAGAAGCTTTAGATAGGGCGTCTCGCCACAGCCTGCACAGGCACTCGAGAATTCAAACAACGGCTCTAACAACTGAATGTCCTTTACTGTTTGAAATTTCAAATCCTTATTATCGCTCCCAGCATCGAGCTGCGGAAGATTTTGGAAAAATTCCCAGTTTTCCTTCTCTTGCTGGCTAAGCGGCGCTTCGCTTGCCATATTTATTGCTCGGAAGCCAACTCTACTCTTATCCTTCACTGGGCACACTTCCACACAGAGCGAGCAACCAGTGCAATCCTCTACAGATACCTGCAAAGTATACATTGAGGCGCTCTCCCCTAGTTCGCGCCAGCGAGGTTTGCTGGATTTAAAGTTATTAGGCGCATTGGCTAACAGCGATTCGTCATACACCTTAGCTCTAATTACTGCATGCGGACAAACCAACACGCATTTGCCACACTGAATGCAAATGTCTGGTTCCCACACGGGCACTTCCTGCGCCAACTGTCGCTTTTCCCATTTAGTCGTTCCGCTGGGATACGTTCCATCGACTGGCAGTGCGCTCACAGGAAGGCTATCTCCTCGGCCAGCAATCATAGGAGCAGTTACCTGCTTAAAAAACTCAGGCGCTCCACTATATGCATGCAAACACAAATCCCCTTCATCGACACCCTGTTTAGCGGTAGGAACTGCAACTTTATGCAAATGCTTAATGGCTCTTTCAACAGCATCAAAATTACTCCTAACTATCGCCTCACCTCTCTTTGAATACGTTTTCTCGATAAAATGCTTAATTTTTCCAATCGCCTCACTGCGAGGCAAGACACCGCTTAGTTCAAAAAAGCAGGCCTGCATGGGCGTATTTATGCGCAAACCCAATCCGCACTCTTGCGCGACGCGACTAGCATCGATAACGTAAAAGACCAGTTGCTTCGATATGATGTGCCACTGCACTGCCGCTGGGAGTTTATCCCACACCTCTTCAGGCCCGAATGGGCTATTTAGCAAAAACGTCGCGCCATGCTCGGCCATTTCTAAAGTGTCATATCGATTTAAAAAACCAAACTGATGCACAGCGACGAAATTGGCTTTATGAATTAGATAGGGGCTTCTAATTGGATTGGCACCAAACCTAAGGTGAGATATGGTTCGCGCTCCCGCTTTCCTAGAATCGTAGACAAAATACCCTTGTGCATAAAGAGGAGTTCCCTCTCCTATAATTGTGATAGTGCTCTTATTGGCCCCTACCGTTCCATCCGATCCAAGCCCCCAAAAGACAGCACGAGTAACTGCGGGCGCCTCAATGCTGAAACTGGGATCACACTCAAGACTACTATGAGTTACGTCGTCTACAATGCCGATTGTAAAATTATTCTTAGGTTTTGAATTCTTAAGCTCATCAAAAATGGCTTTTGCCATTGCTGGTGTAAACTCCTTGGATGACAAGCCGTAGCGACCGCCAATTATTGTAGGTATTTTTCGTCCAGCTAAAAAGGCGTTTTCTCCATCGCACATGCAGGCTTGATACACTGCAGTAGTGACGTCCTGATAAAGCGGTTCGCCAAGCGCCCCAGGTTCCTTAGTTCTATCAAGCACTGCAATGCTTTTAACGCTTTTAGGAAGTGCCGCAATAAAATGAGCCACGGAAAATGGTCTAAACAGTCGCACATTGACGACGCCAACCTTTTCTCCTCTTTCTACAAGGTATTTTGCCGTTTCGGCCACTGTCTCGGCACCTGAACCCATGACGACTATAACTCGCTCTGCATCGCTCGAACCGCTATAGTCAAAGAGGCCATATCGTCGACCCGTAGCTTCGGCGAATTTTTGCATGGTCGACTCCACTACTCGTGGAGTGTTTTGGTAGAATGGATTTACCGTCTCTCTAGCTTGAAAATAGACATCTGGATTTTGCGCCGTTCCACGGATAAACGGCCTCTCGGGCGCTAATCCTCTTAAGCGATGTGCGCGCACTAAATCCTCGCGAATAAACGAGCGAATGGTTTCATCTGAGAGAACCTCAATTTTTGCAATTTCATGCGATGTGCGAAACCCGTCAAAGATATGAAGGAAGGGAACGCGGCACTCTAGCGTACTCGCCTGAGAGATGAGGGAAAAATCCATAGCCTCCTGCACATTGGAAGCAAACAACATTGCCCATCCCGTTTGACGCGCTGCCATGACATCGCCATGATCGCAAAAAATTGAAAGGCCTTGCACCGCTAAACTTCGCGCCGCAATGTGAAAAACCGTGCTGGTAAGTTCCCCTGCAATTTTATACATATTGGGGATCATGAGCAGCAGACCCTGACTAGCAGTAAAAGTAGTAGTCAGGGCGCCAGTTTGAAGAGAGCCGTGGACTGCACCCGCAGCGCCACCTTCCGACTGCATCTCGATAATCTTAGGAACTGTGTCCCACAGATTCTTCTTCCCTTCAAAACTCCACTGATCGGCGTATTCCCCCATAGGAGAAGCAGGCGTAATCGGATATATGGCAATTACCTCGTTGGTCTTATAGGCCACATGCGTTGCAGCCTGATTTCCATCCATCATTTCAAACGATGCTTTCATAGGTCTAATACGGCAAATTTTTCTACAAATACTGCAAATAATCGAAAAAGTGGGCTAAGTTAAGAGGGTAACAAATTATTCATTAAATTGTAAGCGTCAAGTAAGCATCACAAACTCGCTATACCGTTTCCAAAAAGTAAAATATTTAACTTACTTTTTGGAAACGGTATAAGTTAGTTCGTCCCCAACGAACATCATAATGGTTAACGAGCATCGAGCTTTTTTAGAGCGGGCATCTTTTTGCTTTTTTGGCATGTCAAATAAATAGCATTAGTATTTAAGTAGTTGCGCTCACGATCGATATTAGCACGTTTTCTATGTCACATTCTCTCGAGATCTAACCATACCTAGTTTGTTTGG
>JADLFC010000069.1 GCA_020845775.1 Deltaproteobacteria bacterium | reverse complement strand
TGGTGGAGGTGGGGGGAGTTGAACCCCCGTCCGTGAGTTCGATTCTAAAGACGTCTACATGTGTAGCTTAGCTTTTAATCTCGCTCGGCACTCTCGACTAAACGCGATGTTGCCGAACCAGTCTGGAAATTAGTTTCGGAGGACGGAGTCCAAACAGCTCTGTCACCCTAGCTCGCTGTATTAGCCCAAATTGAGCCACGAGCAATCTCAACTTGGACATACTCACTTAAGCAGCGAGTAATTCTGAACGGTAATCGTTTTCGTTTGCGATTACTTTTTTGCCACTTACTAACCCGGCCAGTGACACCCGGGACACGCAGTCTAGAGTCTCGCATAACCCACGTCGAACCCGTTTCACCCCCGAAATCTAAAGAAAAAAAAGATCCCCAGGCTAACCGCCGCAATCCTAAGCAAGTTATTTACTGCCGACGATAGTGAAAACTTAATGACGTATGTAACTAAATATAAACATGATTGGTCAGGAATGCAAATGACCCTAAAACCGCAAGCATTCGCCATTAGCATCCGAGATCAGTTCGGAAAGCCGTTTCCTTCAGCAATTCTGACACCATGCCGATATAGATATAGGAAAGTAGGTCTTTCGGTTCAATTCTGATCTTTTTTATATGGCGCACGTTCCCCCCGTAGATCACTTAGGAATCCGCTTCTCGGCCTCAAATCGAAGGGGAATTTGGCCGATATTGCTGCTGCTCATATGCACGATCTTGCCTTTGGTCGTTCTAAGCGAGGAGACTAGCGCTATTGAATATGAAGAGCTAGCCTACGCGAAAAATCGCATTCTCATTAGAAAAAAAAGTAGCGGTTCAACCTCTACGGCCGCGCGAGCATATACGGCTCGGCAGGCAAAAATCGCCAAATTGCTTCAGCGCGCTAAAGGACTGTTGTCCAATGGAAATGCAGTTTCGGCCAGCGGCGCGCTCAAATTGCCACTATCGCATGGCTTCAGTCGCGAGGGGATGCGATGGAAGGGCTTAAAACAGCCACCAAAACCTGAGATGTCAGTGTGGAGCTATGCAGAACTTAATAGCGATGAAGGCGATCCGGCAAATCTTGCAAAAGAAATGCGAAAAAGCCAAGAACTCGAAATAGTCGAGCCAGACTATATCATGCGAGCATCAGCAGTGCCGAATGACGCAATGTTCGTAGAACAATGGGCACACCATATAACTTCCGCAGAGCAAGCTTGGAATATACAGGCTGGAAGTAGCGACATTATCATAGCCGTCATAGATAGCGGCGTCGATCTCGATCACCCGGACTTCTCAAACAAGCTAGTAGCTGGCTATGACTTTGTAAACGACGATAATGCGCCAGATGATGACAATGGTCACGGTACGCACGTCGCGGGAATCGTTGCAGCATCGTCAAATAACAGCATTGGCGTAGCTGGCGTTGCGTGGAATGTAAAACTAATGCCAATAAAAGTACTCAACCAAAACGCGTCTGGACTAGCCTCTACAGTTGCAAACGGCATAATCTATGCCGCGGACCATGGCGCACACGTAATAAACTTAAGCCTTGGCTCTTCGCATTACTCGAGCGCACTTCACGATTCGATAAAATACGCCGATAGCTTGGGAGTAGTAGTCGTCGTCGCAGCAGGAAACACAAATACAGAGAGTTACCACTATCCCGCAGCTAACCCAGAGGTTATAGCCGTGGCGTCAACGGGTTCCGAAGACGAAAAGTCAAGTTTCTCCACCTACGGATATTGGGTCGACATAGCCGCACCAGGCACGAGTATTTTAAGCACGTATAAGGATGGACAATACAAAAGCCTAAGCGGCACATCAATGGCGGCTCCCTATGTCGCTGGCGCCGTGGCCTTGCTACTGTCGGCAAATAGGCAGGCAACGATGCAAGAGGTGTGGGGCTCTGTGTTTGCTGGAACCGATAATCTGCCATTAAGCTCAACAGAATACGTCGAAAAGATGGGAGCAGGAAGGGTCAATCTTCACAAACTCCTAACAGTCAAACCGACGGAACAAATCACAATAGAGCCAGACGTCAGTGACGCTACAGAAAATGGCAATGGGAATGGATTACTTGAGCCAGGAGAGGAAGCGATTGTGCGCCTTAGAATCACTAATCAAGGCACGCCAACAGAAGAGGTGGTGGCGGTTCTTTCGAGCGAGAATGCCCATGTCAGAATAAGCAATTCAATTTTTAACTATGGCTCGCTCGCGTTTAGAGAGCGAAAAGAAAACAGCCTTGAATACTTTCGCATTGCCTTAGATTCACAGATTCCCTACGGTGAGTCGCTTAAACTGCGCTTGCAGGTCAAGCATAATGGCAACATCGACCAACATCACCTCGAGGCTAGTGTCGGAATGATGCAAAACGCAGGCTGGCCAGTGCACAATGCAACTAACGGCGCTTATGTGGCCGTCGCCGATCTCGAGGGGGATGGGAAGAAAGAGGTTATAAGCGTGAGTAGCTCAGGTTTAGTGCATGTAAACAACTCTAACGGCAGCACAAAAACTGGTTGGCCGCAAACTCTAGCCACTGGTTCAATATCTCGAGGCTTTGCAGTTGGAGATATCGATGGAGATGGCGATTTGGAAATTGTCGCCGGAAACGCAACTTCTCGTTCGGGAGAGACGCCATCCAGGGTAATGGCTTGGCATCACGACGGCACTCCGGTAAATGGATGGCCGTTTTCTCTACAAACAGTGCAATGCCACCACACATCGCCATACAAGGGGATAACATACGGCGATAGCCCCTACACGACGGCGGGTGTGAGTTTAGCAGATGTCGACAACAATGGAGCACTGGAAATCATCGTCGGCGAGGCCTGTCTGCCCTATCCGGGAAATATGGATAAAGGCAATATATACGTCCTTAGCAGTGAGGCGAAATTGCTTCCCGGCTGGCCATTTAGGGGAAATATTCCAGATTTTTGCCCCATTTCTGTAGGGGACCTGCTGGGGAATGGAAAATCGCATCTGGTATTCGCCAATACAGCACTAGAGACTAAGATACTTCGCGATGATGGCGTGGCGACAGATGTTTCAATACATAGAAACGATGACGACTTGACGAATGTTGGGTACGGAACCAGCCAGGAAGGAGACGGTTCGAGTATACTGGTAGATATGGATGGTGACGGAGACCTAGAAATTGTAAATCACAAGAAATCTAGATTGTACGCGTGGCACCACAATGGGTTGCCAGTGGACGGATGGCCAACGAAAGACTGCTTTCCACACCATCACAAAGACGCAAGTCTAGACGAAATACAGTACAATGGGCTAGTGCCTCCCTCAGTAGGAGATATTGAAGGAGACGGCATCTTAGATTTCGCAATCGTCGAATACCTTTACGACGGAGACGGTCAGCAAATCACACAAAAAGGTGTAATCTCAGTCGTCGATGCTCGAGGGAGGATGAGGCCTGGTTGGCCAGTAATTGTATATTCAGGAAGCGATTACGACGACGCTCTTATAACGACGCAGCCAGTCATTGGCGATATAGATGGCGATGGATACAGAGAGATAGTTGTTGGAACGCATAGCGGGAATATTCATGCATTTAATCATGACGGAACCGTGGCTAACGGCTTCCCCCTTAGATCCAACGGGATGTTTAGCAAGAGAGCTGGCTTAGTTATTGACGATGTGGATATGGACGGCGACGTCGATTTAGTAGCGTCGACGGGAGCGGATGTAGGGAAGGTGTTTATCTACGACCTAACTGCTCCATACAATCGGGCTACTATGGATTGGCCTATGTATCAGCACGATTTAGAGCGCTCTGGAGTATCTCATTTGGTTGGGACATTTCCAGCGGCAACAAAGCCCCCATATCTCGAGGCGTGTCAAGGGCATGGTGCAGCCGACAGCGACGGCGACGGATTGCCGGACGTGAGTGAGGAATATGTGGGCATGAATCCACTAGATGGTGACATGGATGGCGACAACTTAGTTGATGGGCAGGAGCTAGCCTGGGGAACAGACGTTGTGTCGCCCGATTCTGACGGCGATGGTGTGCTAGATGGAAACGAAGTGGCGTTTGGATCTGACCCACTAGATGTAGGAAGTCTAAAAGTCGTTATTGGAAGCAGGATTTGCGCGGAATGGAATAGCAACTTGTCCATGTGGAACATCATGGAACATCTAAATAATAGTAGCTCTGTTCTATCCCTTAAGACGACTCTGTATCATCTGTCCGGAGAGGAACTAGGCTCTATGGATTACTACCTCAATCCAGGGCAGCAGTTTGATGTATTAGTTCACGATTTGCCCGGATTTTTGCCCGACTCTTATGGGAAGGTATGCACAGAACACAATGGAGCACCTGGGGATATTGATGGGCGGATTGTATACTACAAAGAGCAGGATAGCGGTTTTGCCTTCGCCTTTGCTATGCCATTTGACCCTGGAAAAATCGGTAGGCAGCATTTATCATTAAATACGTTTGATCCGAGTTCGACAGCCGAAGCTGGATTCGTAGCTAACTGGATTCAGCTCACTAACCTTTCGGAGGCCTCTCAGGGCGGGTGGCTGTCGTTTTTCGATTTAGAGGGTGAGTTAGTGGATTCGATTAGGGTGGATTCTCTTGCCGCAGGGGCAAGGCGAGATGTGCCAGCTCATAGCCTCGGTCAACAGGTAGTCGGAGTGCTGCGCTGGGAGCCGGACAAGAACGATGTGCCGTTTATGGTTCGCAACAATAGATACTATTATGCGACGGAGGATGCGAGAATTCCAAGTTTTAAATCCGCTTCCCAGTTTCAGGGCGAGGCGGGGAGTGGCAAATTGCTAGCAGTCCCCTTAGACACTTCTCATGGTTCGGCAATTTTAGAAATCGTCAACACGAGTAAAAGCGTTAACGACGTAATTGTAGATATACATTATCTTAACGGAAAGGCCGCAAAGAGCTTGTCGCTCTATCGCATGCGCCCGATGCAGTCGATTCATCTAATCGCCGATAGCTTCTTGCGTGGCCCTGGAATTGCACTTGTGAAGGGTTTAAAAAGAGGCGGCGTGTCAGCTATGTCCATGCATTACGAGCGAGATGCTGGCGGAACATTGACCGCTAGTTATAGTATTCCCGCAAGCGAGGCTATTGGAAAGACGTTTAGCGGTTCGTACAATACGTTCCTGAATCAAGGTTGCAATTTGTGGCTCATGAATACCGGAGGGGCAGACGTTGAGGCAAGGGTTAGCATGAGCAGGCTAGATGGAGAGGTGTTGCTTAGAAATAAAGTCATTAAGATCCCGTCCAAGGGAGGTGTGGTGGAGTCTCTTTGCAGCTTAGAAACACAAGCTGCCTATGGGCGAGTTACTGTAGACTCGGATTCCCCTAACAGTGTCGTGGGAACAATGCTTCGGATTGGACCAAATAGAGACTATATCTTTTCTACGCCTTTAAGATAGAGTAGTTTCAATCGAACGATGTAGCGGCGTTCTTTTGCGTTGCGTTGCAATTTCCAAATAGAATGGTCTTCCTGGGAGTAATGCTAATAACTTGGTATGGGAAATAGAGTAGCGGTATTGGATTCTCTGTTTTTTAACTTCGATACGCCAGTTACGCATCAAGCTATTGCCTCTCTATGTTTATTTGATGGCTTGCCTGATGTGTTGGAACTTCGCTCAAGGCTTCGCGTGCTCGCGGAAAATGTTCCTAAGCTAAGGCAGAGGATAATTGGGGATATGTGGGTAGACGACGCAGAGTTTAATATTGCAAATCACTTTGCTGTCTTGTGCTTGCCTGAAATTAGCAACCGCGAAAAACTTGTGGAAGTTGCTAGCGAGAAGTTTAGCGAACGCCTAAACCTTAGCCGGCCATTATGGAGCTTTACGCTAATTAGCAATGTCGCAGAGCGAAGGGGCGGGAGGGAAATAGTAGGCATGTTGTTTGTAATACATCACGCACTAGCTGATGGTTTAGGTGGCTTGGAGCTAATCGAGGCGATTGCGGATGATAATTTCGGTGCTGAGCTCGATAGAGGGAAGAGACTGGAGAGCCGCAATGATGGCATTAAAGCGGCAAAGTTGAGCGCCAGGGGACTGGAGGCTTTTAAAAGAAACTACATCGCTGAGTTGTTTCGCGAGATAGCGGCAAAGCGGCCTAAGAGTTTGCTAAATGGCAGAAATTCGCCACGGCGTGTAATTCGAGTGTTTGATTTGCCAGTTGAAGAGTTGCGGGCTATTAGGCGGAAAGTGGACGTTTCGTTTAACGACGTGTTGCTAGGCTGTGTTATCGATGGGATTATTCGCTACCACTATAAGTATGGAGCAAGTGTTAAGGGTCTGCGAGCGGTCGTGCCAGTAAATGTTAGACCACAAGGCGACAGGCTATCGTTAGGTAACCGCATCGTTGCGCTGGCGATTGATTTGCATCTTCAATGTGCTGTGCGTGAGGAGCGGCTGAGGCTTATAAATAGGCGTTTTGTCGAGAAAAGGGATAGCAAGAGTTTATATGCGTATTTAACATTGGGTGAACTCATATCTATCTTGCCAAGATGGCTCCAAAGGATTCTATGCGAGTGGCAGGCGCGGCGGACAAATTTTATTTTCACCAATATGCCTGGGTGGATTAAGGAAAGGCGCCTCTGTGGGGCAAAGATACTTGCTAACTATCCAGTACTTGCTCTAATCAAAGGCCACGGTGCGGCGTTTGGCTTTATTTCGCATGAAGAAAAACTCTGTGCTTGTGTAGTGACTGATCCAAATATCGTGCGCGAGCCACAGCTTTTGGCCAGTTGTGTAAAGGAGGCTGTCGAGGAGCTCATAAAAGGGCGAGATTGAGATTTTTTGAGCGGAAAGGATGTTTGCTCTTGGATCGATGACAGCTAAAATGCTATTAGTCACCTTGTAGGTATAAACAGCAAGTGCATAAGCACTTGCCAATAAGCAACAAATACTGTTTCCAAAAAGTAAAATATTTAACTTACTTTTTGGAAACAGTTTAGTTTTTTTTAGATCGGGGGGTATTGTGCTGTGCGCAAGCAAAAGACGCTAAAGGAGAGGGAACAGGAGGCAGTGGTAAAAGATTTGGCTGGGATTTTTGAGTCGCGTGGAGTTACCGTTCGCCGCGAGAAGCTCGTCAGAGGGCAGTCATTCAGGGTTAAGAGCGGAAAATGTGTTTTTTCGGGACAAAATGTAATATTTGTGGATAAAAATCTATCTTTAGACAATCAGAAAACTGTTCTAGTCGATCACTTGCTACAGGCAGAGTTTGAGTTAAGGGAGGATGAGTTAAAAGTTATTCCAGGAGACAGTCGCGTTTTTTTTAATTAGCCCCTTTATCGCTTCTTAGTTTAATTACGTATTTTGCGATTGCGCGAATTTGTTCATCTGAAAGCCGCTCCTTAAATCGTATCATAGTGCTGCCAATTCCTTCTCTGATTGAATGATAAATATCTCCCAGTCTGCTTCCATGTTTTAGTTGAGCGGCAGTTAAATCCGAAGGAGGTGGGATTAACAGTGACTCGATCTCGCTCTCGGCCTTGCCAGTAGCTCCATGGCATTGAGCACAAAAAGTCTCATATAAAACTTTTCCATCTATTGTGGAAGTCAGCGCAATTTCTTGTTTTGAATCTTCGGCTTGCACGTCTGGAGAAAATGTTAGACAGCCTACGATCGTGCCAAGTAGTGGTAATGAAAAACCTTTTTTTCTTAGACTCATAGGCTTATTATATGCCGCTGTTTGCCTTGCAAGCAAGGTCATGCTATCGGCATATGTAGTTAAGTTTAGGTACAAGCCTTTAATTGTATTGTAATGCTAGTATCTTTTTCGCGAGGGATTTTGTGGCGGTTATTTTACTCATCTTTCTTCTAGCTATTAAGACCTTTTAACAATTAAGACTTGGCGGGGGCATGCTAGTCGGGGACAGATTTTGAGGAGTTTACTTAATAAATGATTGGCGATCGTTTGCTTGGCATTTTTTCTAATGATTTGGCAATTGACTTGGGAACTGCCAATACATTGGTATATGTAAAAAACAAAGGGATACTTTCTAACGAACCAACTGTTGTTGCTGTTCAGTCAAATGGTCGCGATATGCGAAAGGTTGTGGCGGTAGGTGTCGAGGCCAAGAATATGAGAGGTCGGACCCCTGTGGGGATTACTGCTGTGAGGCCCTTAAAGGATGGCGTGATAGCGGACTTTGAAGTGACGGAGCAAATGCTTAGGTACTTCATTCAAAAGGCTCATCATAGAAAGGCCTTGGTTCGTCCGCGCGTCGTCATTTGCGTTCCCTCTGGGATCACAGAAGTGGAGAGACGTGCGGTTAGAGAGTCCGCTGAATCGGCTGGTGCGCGAGAGGTGTATTTAGTCGAGGAGCCAATGGCCGCCGCGATAGGTGCAGGGCTTCCCATAACTGAGCCCTGTGGCTCAATGATTGTCGACATCGGTGGCGGTACGACAGAAGTGGCGATAATAGCGCTTAAAGGGATAGTGTTTTCTAAATCTGTACGCGTTGGCGGCGACAAGATGGACGAGGCCATAATAAATTACATTAAGAAGAACTATAATATTTCTATTGGCGAACAGACCGCCGAGCGCATAAAAATTGCTATTGGCACGGCACTCCCCACTGGTGAGAACCATAGGGTTGAAATTCGCGGTAGAGATATAGTTGCCGGAGTTCCGAGAACAATAGAAATATCTGAAACAGAGGTATTTGAAGCTCTTAGCGAGCCGGTGAGGCAAATAGTCGATGCAGTAATGCAGGCTCTGGAACGAACGCCACCGGAATTGGCTGCCGACATCGTCGATCGCGGAATTACGTTGGCCGGCGGGGGCGCGCTTTTAAGAAATTTGGATGCGCTTATGCGACTGGAGACGAAACTGCCAGTTGTTTTGGCCGAGGATCCTTTGACAGCAGTGGTTATGGGTTCGGGTAAGATTTTAGATAACATCGAACTATTTAAAGACGTAACATTTCATTAGAAAGACAATGTCGGGTTTCTAGGAAATGGCGTTTGCGATAAAGCGGAGATGAAGTCTGGTAGAAAGCGATGGTGGAGTTTTTACGCCGGCACAGTTTGACGTTTGCTTCATTTGTTCTGCTAGTTAGCTGTTTCCAACTTACCAGCCTAAGCACAAGAGACCCGAGATTGCCTAGACTAGGCGGTGCTTTAGTAAACGAAATCGTTGCGCCACTGCAAAATGCACATCATAACGCCTTTAAATCGGTTACGAACGCATGGGAACGCTATATTTGGCTCGTCAATGTTGAGAAGGAGCGGGACGATTTGCTTTCTAAAATTGGCACGCTCGAAACGGAAAACTCTCAATTATTAGAGTATAGTCATGAAAACAAACGCCTCAGCCAGCTCCTAGCTTTTGGCGAGCGAACTGGACATGTTGGCGTAGCGGCAAATGTTATCGGGCGAGACCCTTCGAATTGGGTTCGGGCAATTACCATCGATAGAGGAACGAACCACGGGATAACGCCAGGGCTTGCGGTAGTTGATGGAAATGCAGTCGTAGGGCAAACTACGGCGGTCTCTAGCGATAGCGCGAGAGTGTTGCTCATCACCGATAGCCGTAGTTCTGTCGATGCGATAGTCCAGATTAGCCGCGGATCCGGCATAGTTGAGGGAACTTCGCTCAAGGAGTTAGTTTTGCGCTATCTGGTGAAAGAATATCCGGCACTACCAGGAGATCGAGTTTTAACCTCTGGACTTGATGGCGTTTATCCCAAGGGAGCGCTGATTGGAATGGTGGTGGATGTCAAGGCAGACGTTAACAGCTTGTTTCAGGATGTAAGACTTCTTCCAAGTGTCGATTTTAACCGTTTGGAAAATGTCCTAGTGATTACTGCTGTTGCCAAGAGCGAGCCTAGTGCGCAGGCGCACTCGAATAACTTAGGTGTAGTAAGCGTTGGGGAGGCAAAGGAGCAGTGATACGCTTTGTGTTAACATTTGCTTTTGTTGCGGTGGTAGGAGTGGTTCTTCAAGCGACCATTATTCACTCGCTATTTCCCTCTGCGATTGGGCCAGATTTATTATTGACTCTGGTGTTGTACTTAGCTTTGCAGAGCTATAATCCATTTGGGCTTTTTGTGGCCTTTTTGCTGGGCGTCTTTGGGGATTTTGCGTCTGGCCTGTTTGTTGGCCCAAATGCGGCTGGCTTTATCCTGGCCTTCCACCTGGCAGCCTTTATGTCTCGCAAGATTTATGCAGATCATCCGGTAATTGTAGCGCTTATTGCTTTTTGTGCATCGATTGTAAAATTTGCTGGATTCGCTATCACGCTGTCTCTTTCAGCTGGTATAAACGTTACGAGCGGTGCTCTTATGACGGTGCTTTGGGAGGCGCTTTCCACTGCTATTTGTGCGCCAATAGTAATGTCTATTTTGCGTCATCATGCCAAGTCGGGAGTCGCTAGCGCCAGGAAGACGCATCTATCAGCCGCTTATATGGCAAAGGCCAGATGAGATGAAAGTTGCGGGTGGAAAGCAACAATTGGCAAGTCGATTTTTGGTTTTTGGCGCTGTGGTTTGCTTGGCCTATTCATTTCTAGGGGTAAGGCTGTGGTATCTGCAGGGCATCCAAGGTTCCTATTACCGAGATTTATCAGAAAATAATCGCACGAGGACAGTTAGGACGGTCGCACAGCGTGGAAGGTTTTTCGATCGCGATTCGCGCTTATTAGTCGGCAACCGCCCGGCATTTGATCTCGCGTTGATGATGGAAGATGTTACTGATGTAGAGAAACTTCTATTGAGGCTTGCTCAAATTACCGACCGAGATGTGCCTCAATTGCGAGCGGCGCTCCAAGATCAAAGGCGCGACCAGCCTTTTGAGCCAAAGGTAATTGTTAGCGATATTTCCCGCGAAGAGCTCGCACGTGTAATGGTTCATCGGCATGAGCTTCCGGGAGTGATTGTCAGGGTGACTCCATCGCGGATGTACCCATATCAAGACTACTTATCGCACCAGTTTGGCTATGTGAGGCAGATTAGTAAGACGCAATTGTTTGCCATGGATGATAAGTGGTACAAGGCAGGCGATAAGATAGGGCAAAGTGGCCTTGAAAAGCAGTGGGAAAGGCGCTTGCGCGGCGAAACCGGTTACTTGCGCCTCGAGGTCGATGCTCATGGCAATCGGCGTCAGGAGCTGGGTATAGTCGATGCTCAGGCGGGAAGCGACATATATCTAACTATAGATCTCGACTTGCAGATGGCTGCGGAAGAGGCGCTGGAAGGACAACGCGGCGCAGTAGTCGCTATAGATCCTAGAAACGGGGAGATATTGGCAATGGCCTCTTCTCCTTCGTTTGACGCTAATGTTTTTTCCGGCGAGATGTCCGGGGATCAGTGGCTAAGGATTGCTAAAGATCCTACTCATCCTTTGAACAATCGCGCTATCGCAACTACCTATGCGCCGGGCTCAACGTTTAAGCTAATCATGGGGATAGCAGGGCTTGCAGAGGGCGCAATCAGTAGCTCGTCTACCTACAACTGTCCTGGATTCTATTATTTTGCAGGAAGGCGCTATCACTGTCACAAGCGTGCGGGGCACGGAACTGTAGATCTAAAGAAAGCTATCACGGTTTCCTGCGACAGCTTTTTTTATCAACTTGGCCAGGCTCTCGGAATCGATAATATCGCCAGGTACGCTAAAATGTTTGGCCTAGGCAATGTTACGGGGGTGCGAATTCCCGGCGAAAAGACGGGAGTGGTGCCGTCGCAGGAATGGAAAATGGAGAATTTAGGCGAGCGCTGGTATCGCGGCGAGACTTTGTCGGTCTCGATTGGGCAGGGCTTTATGTCGGCAACACCACTGCAACTAGCTAATGCGACGGCGGCCATTTCGAGTTTCGGAAAAATCTATAGGCCCATGATCGTTTCAAAGATCGTAAATATTCAAACCGGGGAAACCGAGGAATTTCTGCCCGAATCTAGAGATTTGCCGGTAGACCTTAAGGCATTATCCCTCATAAGAAACTACGCAAAATCTGTAGTCGAAGATCCGAGCGGAACCGGCAAACGTGCGGCTGTTCCAGGCATAGAGGTGGCTGGAAAGACTGGTACAGCTCAAGTCGTCGCTCTAGGCAAAGAGGGAGATAGTGAAAAGTATAAGGATCACGCTCTATTCGTTTCATTTGCTCCCTTTGATGAACCCAGTATTGCTATGGCGGTAGTAGTCGAAAACGGTGGACATGGTGGCGAAACTGCGGCGCCGATTTCGAAGAAGGTTATGGAAGTTTATTTTAGGAAGCATGGGGTAATTCCGGCGGAAGAGGTGGTAGTTCTGAATATGGGCTTAAGGGCTGGTGCTGACTCGTGATTAGGAAAGTTGAGCGAAGATTGTTGAGTAACTTTGACTGGAAGCTAAGTAGCTTGATGCTGTTGCTGTGTGGAGCAGGCTTAGGCATTTTATACAGTGCCGGATTTAATCCAGAGAGTGGGCAAAGTGCGCAAATGCGTCAGCAGTTTTATTCTATGCTGGTGGGCCTGTTAGCTTTTGTGGTTAGTGTGCTGATTAGCCCGGCATTTTGGAAGCGCTATGCTTTTTTATTTTATGGGCTGGGGTGCTTTTTCCTAGTACTCGTTTTGGGCACTGGTCTAATTGCCAAGGGCGCGCAGAGGTGGATAGCTATAGGTTCGTTTCGCATGCAGCCATCAGAGTTTATGAAGATTGCTGTGATTCTTGCTCTGGCGCGCGTTTTTAGTTCTGAGAATTCTCCGCGAGATGGATATACTTTTAGAGCGCTGCTAATGCCCACGGCCGTTGGCGCAATTCCGGCACTGCTAATAGTCTTGCAGCCAGACCTGGGAACGGCACTTAGCGTCGTTCTTATATCTGGAACAATGTTGCTGTTTGTGGGTATCCGCGCCAAGGTCTTTGTTCGACTTTTAGTAGTGGCATTGGTCGGGGCTGTTCCGGCTTGGAATTTGATGCATGAGTATCAGCGGAAGCGCATTCTTAATTTTATGTTTCCCGAGCTTGATCCGCTCGGGAGCGGGTATCATGCAATTCAGTCAAAAATTGCCGTTGGTTCGGGAATGGTTACAGGTAAAGGTTTTTTGCAGGGAACGCAGACTCAACTAAGTTTTCTTCCAGAGCAAACGACGGATTTTATTTTTTCCGTTTTGGCTGAAGAATGGGGTTTTTTGGGCTCTACAATAGTAATCTGCCTTTATGCTCTCACAATACTTCACGCTCTAAAAATTTCCGCTCGCTGTTCCGACCGATTTTCGTCGCTCGTCGTAATCGGCGTTTGCGGCATGCTTTTCTGGCATGTGCTCATAAATATAAGCATGGTAATAGGTTGTGCGCCTGTTGTTGGCATTACGCTTCCGCTGCTTAGTTATGGAGGATCCTCGGTCGTCACTTGTATGATAGGTTTGGGTTTGGTCGGCAGCATTAGCATGCGACGGTATTTGTTTGCGTAATTTGGTTTAAGTAAGCAACCAATGAGCACCTACCGCAATATGACGTAAAGCGATGTGCTTTGTGCAGCTTTGTAAGAATTTGCCAGCAGTCCCGAAGGCATTGATTCTACTGTTCCCTTGGACAGCTAAAATAGGAGACAGGAGTTTTTCACTTAATGCAGAGTGTTACCTAAAAGTGGCTGATATGTTGATTATCTCAAGGCTATTTGCTAGCCTAGCCTGTCACATACGCTCTGACTAAGGAACAGATCGTTTTCTTTTGGTATGTGTGGAACTGGGCGAAATCATTTATGCCATGTTGTTGAAAAACAAAGAGCATTCGGAGGGTAATAGAAAATAATGACGCCCGTCTTTTCTAGGGTTCTCTCCCGAGTGCTTTTTTTGTTTTTATTTGTCCTGCTTTT
>JADLFC010000068.1 GCA_020845775.1 Deltaproteobacteria bacterium | reverse complement strand
GTGTTGCTAGACTACCTAGGCATAACAACTTAGGTAGTCTGGCGTTTAGGTTAGAGAGAACTGCAAAGGTTTTCTCTAACCTATGTGGCAGGCGGTTTATTTTTTTAAGGTTTTTTGCCTGCACGCAACAACTTGATTCCACTTGGTCTAAAAAGTAATGCCACGTCGCCCCAACGAACACTATGCATAAGGCTTGATAGAAGCAAAGCCTTCCATCAAGCCTTATGTTTGAATTTCAAGCTACGCGAATTATTGCATGATGCTTAGGCTGCGATCAGTATCGTCGTAGTTGCTGCCTCTTTTATTTGTAAAGGTTCGCACCTCATGACACTCATCAGTATCAGGCATATCGCATCCATTAACGCTCATGTCACTGCCGCTATTGCTATACTGCTTCCTATCATCGGCATGTGAACCATACACTATTCCACCCAGCCTGCTTGCAATGTTCTCCATGAGTCGAGCCTGAGCAGCCATCTCGTGGCTGGAGGCTGAGTTTTCTTCCGCCGCAGCGGCATTTGCCTGCGTTACAGAGTCTAACTGAGCAACTGCATTGCTAATCTCGTTAATACCACTCGACTGATCTCCACTGGCTTTAGCTATTTCCTTAATTAACTCAGCAGACTTTAAGGAAGAATCCCTCACCTCACTTAACACCTTGTCTACCTCTTTAGACACCGTCACGCCATTCTCAGCCAGATCCACCGAACGCTTAATTCGATCGCTAGTCTCCTTAGCTGCCTTGGCGCTGCGCTGAGCCAAATTCCTAACCTCCTCAGCCACTACCGCAAAGCCTTTTCCAGCATCCCCCGCACGCGCCGCTTCCACGGCAGCATTTAGAGCTAAAAGGTTAGTCTGAAACGCAATGTCATCAATCATCTTTAATATGTCAGCAGTCTCATTTGCAGATGTCTTTATGTCTTGAATCGCCTTAGACATCCTGCTCATGGCCTTAGCTCCCTCCTCCGACACTTTGCCCATGCTGTCGGCAAGAACACTTGCCTTATGAGCTGACTCCGAATTGTGCTTCGCCATCGAAGCGATTGTTTCAAGAGTCGCCGACGACTCTTCTAAAGACGCAGCCTGCTGCTGCGCCCCACTAGCTACCGCATCACTAGAAGCAATGACCTGACTTGACGCAGATGTTAAATGAGTCGCCCCGGTATCGAGCTGCTCCATGATTTGACCTATCGGCCTAACTATTCCGCGAATAATGAAAAAGCATACCACGCCAACTACGCCAAAAACGACTAAGACACTAGTGATTAGCATCCAAACTGCCGCGGTCTTTTCAGACGCAATCTTTGTAGCATAATCCTTTATGTAGGCCTGCTCGTACGTCACAATTCCCCACAAGTCTTCTATCGCCTTACTAATAGCTTGGAAGAATTCATTTGCATTCTTCCCATATTTTCCTTGAGTCGACTTAGCAAGGATTTCCCTAAAAACACCTGAAACGTGCGTCCACTGTGGTGAAACAGTAAAAGACCTGATTGCTTCAAGATTCTTGTCGGTTACGAGTAGAGCTGGTGATTTAACCGATGCATCCACGCCACCTTTGAAATTTGTAACCGATTCAAGTCTAGCGCTATCTATTGGTTCATCCTTAGAAATAATCGCTGTGACATTTGCTCTAAACTTGCCAGCATTCTCCTTGGCTTCCTCGAGAACGGAAAGAGACGTAACCCTCCTGCCGAGATCAGCCACATCGCTAGTTGCAGCCGTAAGCCTAAAAAGCCCCAGCATCCCTAAGACATTAGCAGTGTACTGATCTATAGCTTCTTTTGGCGCTACGCTTTTAGCCTCGACGCTGCTCCTCAAGGACTCAAGACTCTCCAAAAACCTGGTAGCCTTCTGGATCTCTTCAGGCGGAAGTCTATGGAGTCCTATAACCGACTTTAGTTCCTTTATAGCCTCGTCGGTTTTTGCCTGCCTTTCCTGAACTTGCGCCAACTGCGCTCCGCCAGTCATGTAACTTCCAGACATCCCGCGTTCGACTTGTAAATTGTTTATGAGCTGGGATACACCCTGCAAGATAGTAACGTTAGCAACGATGTCTTCTGCTCGTCTGCTCTCATCTCTATATCTCTGCACAAGAAAAACTGAGACAACGAGATACGCAAGCATAGATAGACACACTAAGGCAGATACCTTGGTCGATAATTTAAATTTCATAACCTTCTCTCTTGTTAAATCCCCAATACACTAATCTCAATTGCAGCTACCTGACTGCCAAAGAATAATCGAACGAAACAACTATTAGCTTAAATATTTTTGCACTACGTCGTTAGATGCAGCACTTGCAAAAACGAAGCGCGAGAGGATAAGTTTCTAATATCAAATGACAATCGGTCTAAACTAAGACCTTCACCGGTTCAGCACTAAACACCTAAGTAATAATTTTATCTATTTCAATTATAATTCTCTCGAGTAGCTCAGCGCCGTCGCAATTTTCCATTAGCACTACGGCAATATAACGCCTGCCACCGCGTTCTATGAGCGCGCTATCTGAATGAAAATCGATCCATGTTCCAGATTTTCTAAACATCTTAGCGTGCGGATGGCGCTGCATAATAGCCTTTACAAACTTATGCTTTAGCCCAGGTTTGCTCAGCACTGCCTTCATCTTAGCAGTTAGTCTCTGTTCCAATAACTGATTTGTATCGAGCATGTAATAAAAACGAGCGACGCTCATGGCAGAAGCGGCATGCGCAAGGTTTTTTAGCGGCTCCCTCTTCCATGCCGGAGCACTGCCATACTCCTTTCCCACCCATAAACCACCTCCGTTATTCACATCGTAAAAATGATATCGTGAGGAACTCAGCAAACTATTAATATACGACGGCCCCACGGCGTAAAATAACTCAGTAGCTGCGTTGTTTGACGAATAGCGAATCATATTAGACGCCAATGCTCGATACCGCTTATCCCACTTTAACTCACCCTCCTCTATGCGCTTAAACAGCCCAAACAAAATGGCAATTTTAGGCAAACTTGCCGCATACATCATGCGATTTTCATTGACGCCAGCAAATCGCGGACAAGAAGGTCTAGTTACATCCACTACTGCAACGCCAATTTTTTTCTCCTCGACTAGCACCTTAAGATCGAGCTTATCCATCACTGCCGACAGCCGCCCTTGCAAGTAATTATCGCGACTCTGCTCAAGCTCCAAAGCACCTCGACACGACACATCGTGCTTAGGCAACTTGGCTTGAGATAGAGAACAGGCAGTAAAAGAACCAAGAAAAAGAAAAACGGTTAATGAGAAAATACATAGGCGCATGAACGAGAAACCTAAACAAAACCTTCCCTACGATGACGTTGTCATTTTTTTAATCTACTTGCCCTAGTGCTATCAATTAATCTTTTGGTCTCAAGATAATTAATCCCAGCATCGCATGTGAACTCTAAGGCGTCTTCTACAAACTGCAATCTCTGTTCTAATGTTTCATAACAAAATGACTCTAACAAACTTTAAGTGCTTGAACGAATTGCAAAAAACAAAACCTTCCCTAAACGCCAATAGCTAAGTATTAATTCTAGCATGTCTAACTCTCTTCTATCGAACTATTTCTATCGGGCACTGGTATTATCACTAGAGTTTTGTTTAATAATAACGGGCTATTACGTAATTAAACCACTTACGCGCACACTCTTTCTCGCGCACGTTGGAAGCGACTATCTGCCGCGCATCTGGATATTTTCTGCCATACTCCTTGGTTTCTTTTTGCCAATTTACCAAAAACTTCTTCGGCACTTTTCGCGCTATAGCATTTCATTTTTTTCAGTAGCAAGCTTTGTAGCACTGCTAGCATTGTTTCGCGCCATCCTCTCAACGCCTAGCAGCTATGGAGTAAGCGCTTTTTACCTGCTTGTGGATTTCTATAGCATAGTCCTAGTCGAACAATTTTGGAGTCTTACAAGCGCATTATATCCAACCTCCGAGGGGAAAAAGTGGTATGGACTGATTGGAAGCGGCGGACTCATCGGCGGCATGCTCGGAGGTTATCTTGCCGGATCTTTAATTACCTACCTAAAACTTCCTTCACAAGAGCTAATACTTCTTAGCGCCACAATGTTTGCTTCGCTTCTCTTGTTACTAGCGATGATGAACAAATATCACTTTTTTTTGGACAAATCGCACAGCAAGTCAGTTAACCAAGAAACTCAGATTAGCTGGAATCAATTAATAAAAAGCCGCTACGCGATAATACTTGCGGGGGTTATTCTTTTTTCTCAACTGATAGAACCAATTGTCGAATTTCAATTCTTAAAAACAGTAGAAACTAATCTTAATTCACTTTCAGATAGAACGGCCTATATTTCATTTGCCATGAGCGCACTTAACTTTGCAGCACTTGCAATAAACCTAACTCTTACTCCATTGTTACAGTACTACTTTGGAGCAATAGCAGGTATGGGCGCTCAACCTTTAGTAGTCACTCTCAGCACTCTCGCGTTTTGCCTGCAACCAACATTAAACATTGCATCCTTATTAAAAATAAGCGATCGCGCGCTTTCGTATTCAATTAACCGCGCCTCTAAAGAGCTACTGTATATACCTCTAAGTCCAGTTCTTATATATCAACTTAAGTCATACATAGACATGTTTGGGTATAGATTCTTTAAGATACTAGGTTCATTTATTATACTGCTGCTAACGGAGTGGCTTGCCTGGGAATTCGCTACTTACTATCTATCATGCACCGTAATAGCAGTATGCGCGATCTGGCTTCTCTCCTTGTACTTTCTAGCACAAGATTACCGAGCGATAAGTGTTGCCACACCGGATTCTACTCCCGCATAGCATGGCGCATTTCAATTAACTTCTGAATCTTTGCCGCAAGCGTCTTATGCAGTCTAACCGAGCTCTCTCTCAACACATTTGAGTTTACGGCCACCAAATAGTGATAGCGAATATCTTTTGCGGGGTATTCAATAATCGCAAGTGAATTTAGGGTATTTTCAACGTTTCCGCCATACTTTTTGCAGATGAAACCTTTCTCCGGCCTACAGCTATAAAGCGAGCCGGATTTAAAATAGATCGCAGCATTTTCCAAATAAGGCGAAGCGGCATAGCGAATTCTTTTCTGCGTCATATAAAGTAATCGCTTTAACTCAGCGCTGGAAAATTCATCCACTAGTTTTCCCTGCTCCAACAATAACAAGAATTTAACTAACTCTCTTGCACTGGCTCGACTACCAACATTAGGCACCTTATTTCTGCCCTGCCGAGTAAACATACTTCCCTGCGCCAAAGCACCGGTTGAAAGGCCATTTCGCTTTACCGCTTCGTCCAATGTCCGCCTAAGCATGTCCCCTAAAGCATTCTTTTTTGTCGTCGCAAAGAACCTACGCTCCTCCTCTAAACTAGGCGGATAACTCCTGCCATAATGAGAAAGTAAAATTAGCTGTTTCATCACAGTACTTCCAGCGGCATTTGAACTAGCCGATAACATGTAGTCCAAGTACGACCACAAATTTGCACTATCCCCAACCGCTAAAGGCCGAAAACTTAGGCGCCCCTCCTCGAGATTCCAAAATGGCACATCGTGTGTATCCGATAAGATAAAATCATCTGCAACGATTTTTGTTTCGCGCAATATTCGCTCCCGCATTGCAATGTCATTGGGATAAATATCCGCAAGCTTCTGCATCACCGCCAACGCCACAACAATTTTACCCACACTACCGGGGGTGAAAATGGCATTTTCATTATGCGCCGCGAAGAGAATGTCCTGTGGATTTGTAATATCTAAGACCGCAATGCCATAACGCGACGCATTTTTCCCCAGCATGTTTTTGATGCGCGTTGAATAATTGACATCGGGCTTGGCAGGTAGATAAAAAGTCTTCCCCAATAATCCTAAAGTAATTTCACTCGACTTTAGTCGTGCGCCAGGAACAATATTCTGCTTGCCACGAGGAGTGTGAAGTGCAAAGTAATACCCCTGCAATCGCTCTATTCCCGTTCTCTCATGCGCATCTAGGGGATAAGCTCCCGCCGTTTTCGCACCAAAGTTAAAACACATTCCAAACGCGATAGCAGCTAGGACAAAGGCCAAAACAAAACGCCTTGTTAGACAACTCTCTCCTAAGAGCAAAAACCGGTGGCGACTTGCATCAATGCAATAATAACTTTTCATCCATATTTACGCGCTTGGTCGCAAGCCCGTCCTTCTTACTATCTAGTGTCATCAAATAGGAGTTCTTTGCCGAATGCCTGCTATGAAGAAACGGCCTCACCTGAAACACCTGCAATCTGCCTCCCACAAATCCAAACTCTATATCAGCCGGCACTCTCTCCCCTGCTTCATCGACTAAAGGTGGATCTGAAAGCAATAATTCCTCTGCAAAGCGAATTAGCATGGATAGCTCGGCCTTCTGCATAATGCGTTCGCCTTTGCTCGCAAACACTTCATCTAGCCCGCCCTTATACGCAAGCACTCGCTTGGTTGGCGCCGAGGCTGACAAAAGCAAGCGAATATCTCCCGTCCGCTTGTCTATCGTAAGTAGCTCAGCCAACTGATTGCTCACGGCACCGCCTATTCCCTCATTTGCCGCCACGGTAAAAAAATTGGCGTCCCCCCTATCGACATCTGCTGTTACTAGAACTCCAGATTTTTCAGACGGAACGCTTTTTAGCAATAGTACACCTGCATAAACGTGTTCGGGAGTTGACATATTTCTCTGCCGCCAGGAGTACGCCCGCTCGGCAAACGGTGAAGTCCAAACTTGGCGAATTGCATCTACAATAGCTTTAAACTCTTTAACATTGGCTATTGTAAGGTTTAGCCCCGCCCCAGTAAAATTAGCCAAATCCTCGACATTTGTATCGCTGCGGACGAACACCCCGTATGTTCCGATTGGCCCTAGCTCTTTCGCTAACACTGAGCGCAACTCACCGAGAAACGCGGGCGAAAACTCGTAATCTAAGATAGCTTCGCGCACAGTGCTTAGCATTTCTCGTATGACTGGATTAGATAAACTGTGGTCTAAATTATCCCGATAAACACTCTGCATCCAGCTAAAAATAGACCTGCCGTCTGGAACTTGAATTTGCTCCAGCGCTGCTTTAAAGACGCCAAAGGGGATTACCACCCCCTCCGTAACGACGGAGGGGAAGCGCCTTTTAAGTTCGCCTAAATTAGCTGCCTTAGGCCCTGCGATGCGCCCAGAATCGCTTTGCCCAACACGCCTGAGAGACAATAGCCTTCTCTCTTTTAAGTCTATCTTATTTAAATTCACATCAATCGAAGTAGATGGCTCCGACCGGAAGCCCTTAAATACTTCCTCCCATTTCTCTTCATAGTCGGCAATAGAAACCTTTCCCTGAGGACTAGCTGCTACGACGATATTTCTGCCCAGGCGCGTTTTAAGTCGACTCATTAACTCAGAAGAAACTACTACGTTAGGCAAACCCAAATTGCGCGCTAGCAACTGAACATGCGAAAGCATGTTCCCTTCTTGCATAGTTAATATCCCCGCAACGGGCGGCAACTCTGCTGTAGTGTGCTCAACTAAGTAAATGTACTTTTCTGGCACAAGCGGCACTGCCCCGCCCTCCACTGGTTCAAAAAGAATACCTCTAGCAATTCCAGGGTTAAGTCGACCGAGCCCGTGGCTAACCGTCTCATCAAAAATGACGTGCTCCCGCTCCAATAAATTACCGCAGTCTTCCTCTAATTGCTCCATAAGCTCAGAAAAAAGCAAAGCTACTCCGCCGCGCAAGCGATCCACCACAAATTCTTTCGCAATCGGTTCAAGCTTGCTCATGCGCGATAAACCATGAGAAAATTCCTTTTGATAGCGATTTTGGGACCATATAGGCGCCCGGGAGAGATAATCTATTTCGGTGCAGTATGGTTCGACAAATTCAGAACTTTTCGCGCGCATTACGGCATAGCGCGCGGACTGAAACTCTCGAGACGAAATTACGCCTATGCCGTATAAGGAAAACAGGTAATTTTGCAACTCGTCTAAAGCATCGCCGCGCGTAAGATTATTTAAAACTCTTGGTGTCTCGCTATTCTTAAATATCATTAATTCTTCAGCTAAAAGACTTGCGTCCATTAGAGCGCTCTTAAAGTGAACTTCTTCTGCACTTTCAAATGAGGTGCGCAAAACTGCAAGAAGTTCAGCTAGCTGACCTCTACTCCAGCGGGATGCGGGCGTTGAAGTCAAAAATCTTAGGCTTAATTCCAGCTCTTCAAACGCCGAAATATCAAAACCGTTAAAAATCGACGCGGCGAGACTTCGCAACCTAGTGCCATCTCTCGCCTCTAGGTAGAAATCTTCTATAAGCGATATTAGCTTCCAATATGGATCTGTTTCTCGCGGAGAAAAATCGCGCAAAAATTTTCTCACCCTCTCTCCATCTCGCGAATCTGGATAAGAATGAAGTTTATTTTTTAGAGGTAAAAAACGAATATCTCGCTTGGCAAGCTGAGTAGCTAAAAACCTAATGCTCTGCGCTCTCTCTTTGTCGGCCTCTCGTGGAAACAAACGCGCAGCTTCTCTCATCATGAGAAAAGCAACTTCGTCCCTGCCATAAATTGCCTGTAAGAGCCGCTGACTTCCGTTGACCTCATCCTCTACCTGCGCCGCCCCGCGATAGTACCTCGCGCGGTTAAATATCCAACCGTCATCTCGCTCTATGAGGAAGCGTTCTATTAGAAGGGAAGAAAGATCTTGGGAGTTTGCACCTAGCTTACTAACTTCATCTTCAGTAAGCGCAGCATAAACCGTGGCGATTAGATAACCGTTCTCGCGTAAACCCCTGACGGCTTCATTCCATTCACCGTGCTGAATGCCGCCGCCGTGCTTTTCGCAAGCACCGGCGGAAGGAGGATGGGAAGTTCCGTCGCTACAGAACCATAAAATGCGAGAGAAGGGGCCGCGCTCGCTGCGCTTTAACATCGCTATTAGCTTTTGCGGATCCTCCTTAAACCCTGGATACTGTGCAAAAGCTTCTGACGATACGGCGACTGTCAGAACAAGAATCCACAGACAGCGCAGCAGCAAAGCCCCTCCCTCATTGTTTTGCAGCGCAACTTCTAGAACTTAACGGCTACGCCTGCAGAAACAAACGCTCCGTCAAAGTTTACATCTCCACCGTCTGATTCAAGATCGTCGGCGAATAGATAGCCGCCCTCAAGTGTAACATCCACCAAATCTTGGATCACTTCATAGGCTGCACGACCACTTAGATGTAAGCCAACTCCAGTATCATCCGCGAAATTATCCATGTGAATGATGTCTAGCCCTGGACCAGCAAATAGCGTTAAATTATCCATTACCTCTCTGTAATACTCAAGAGCGATAGGAACTCTAATAAATGTTAGCTCCGGCCCAGAAGCACCTGAACCTGATGTAGCAAAGGCATCCACTAAAGCATCATTTTCAGAATCGAAATGCGCGCCCTCAATACCGATGCGCAGATTCACTGGAAAATCGCTTCTCCGCGCTTCGACATAACCACCATATAAAGGACGATTGCGATCGTCGTCAAAAAACATCATCGTCACAACTGGCGATACAGAAAAAGTCCAGTCAACCGAACCTAGAGTCGCACTTCGTGTTCCATCAGCTGGCTGTCCAGACTCCGCAGCCTCTGGAAGTGGAATTCTCTCTGGAAAACGCTCCTTACCAGGCTGATCGGCTACGGCCGAATCCAAATTCAGTATTTGCATTAGCATGATACCAAAAGCAACGAGCAAACGCTTTTTCATATTTTATTACTCCATAATATTAATTACACACTCTTCTCCGCTATTTTGTAGCGAAACGACTAAGATCTGTTAATCTGAAATCAGTTCTCTATTTGTTGTGTTTGCATGCGGATTTTATACTTAGCGACAAAATAAGCAATACGTATATGCAAGAAAAAAACGATATCAACAGCTCTCAGTTATATGAATTTGTCGATCACACCGCAGATATGCAGATGAAGGTGCGAGGTGGTAGCTTGGAAGAACTTTTCAAAAGTAGCGGTTTAGCTATGCTGGAAATTATTTACGGGAAAACTGCTGCCAATATTCCTCTTCAATATACGGAGCACCTCCAGGTAGAATCCACAGATCTCGAATCGCTCATGGTAGATTGGCTGTCAGAGCTGTTATACTTAAGCTTAGCTAATCGTTCGACGTGTTTATAGC
>JADLFC010000067.1 GCA_020845775.1 Deltaproteobacteria bacterium | reverse complement strand
GGGCTTATCGGTGAGAGTCATCTCAATTAAACCGTCCTTCAAGGCGGGCTTAAGATAGCGCTCGCGAAAGGACTTGCGATCCGCAAGGTGCAGGGCAGCTTGCAGTGCCTCACGGCTCATTTCACCATCGATTGCCGCTAGTAAGTCGCCGACTTGGGGGGCAACTTAGGGGGTAGCTTGGGGGGTAGAGGTGGTCAAGGTATGTAGTAGCGTGTGCAACATAAAAGAGATGAATGGCGCGGAATCCGTTTGGCGGGTGCTCGCCTGCAATGCCTGGTAGTATTCGGCCTGACGCTCGTAGATTTGACTTTCTACCGGGACGTCGGCAAACAAAGGGTTCCAGTGGGCGAGAATCAGGCTTTGCCACAGTCTGCCAATGCGGCCGTTGCCGTCCGCGAAGGGATGAATAAATTCGAACTCGTAATGAAAGACTGAGCTTGCGATAAGTGGATGGGCATCCGTGCTAGCTAGCCAAGCAAATAGGTCGGTCATCAAATGCGCCACTCGGTTTGCAGGAGGTGCCAAGTGGATTAATTTTTTTCCAGCCATAACGCCAACCCCACTGTGCCGATACATGCCCGCTTCGTCAATTAAGCCGGTCATTAAAATGCGGTGCGCCTCCAGTAAATCCTTTGGTGCGGTAGGGTTCCAGGTGTCGAAGCGCTCGTAGGCGGCAAGTGCGTTTTTTACTTCTTGAACCTCCCGCGGCGGCGCGATAACGCGCTTGCCGTCAAGTATTGCGGTGACCTGCTCCTCGGTAAGAGAATTTCCCTCGATTGCGAGCGAGCCATGAATAGTGCGGATTCGGTTAATGCGCCTAAGCCGCAGCGCGCTAGTCTGTTCGGTAATTGCCGTTAATCGGCCGATAGACTCGCTAATCGCAGCGACGAGGTTTAGGATTTCTGAGGTAATGGTATAGGGTGGTTGGTAGTTTGATTTCATCCTGCCGTGGCTAAGCGAGCTACTAATTATTTAATGGACGTGGCGAAAAACATGCCCATTATTGCAGACGCTAACGCCAACAGACAAGCGCGTAGCGGCGCTCCTTTTCATACGCTCCCTATCGGAAATGGGAGCAAAGAGTTGCCAAAATTGAAACTGTTTTTCCTGCAAAACATCCAATAAACAACAAATACCGTTTTTAAAAAGTAAAATATTTAACTTACTTTTTGAAAACGGTATAGGGACTTGCAAGCTCCAAGCGCAGTTGCTCATTAAAACTGGCAAATGCGTCTCGCCGAAGCGAATAAACTGTTTGTAATTACAGGCGATTGCGCCGGTGGAAGCGGAGATAACTACTAGGAGTTTTTGAGTGGTTACTTGTAGTTTTACATCATGTTTGCTGCTTTTTCGTGGGTCTAGCTATGAAACGAATCACTTCTATTTTTATTTTCCTAGCCTTCATTTTGGTATCACCCGCAGTTTCTGATACGCCCGAAGGGGATGGCGCTAATGATTCCAACAACTCTGTCGGTCAAGGTGCAGAGAAGCCTATCGATCCGTTGGACCTGCCGCCCGAGGAGTTTTTTAATTTGGACCTAAGTGTGTTTTCGCCGGCAAAGAAGCTTCAAAAGCTTAAGAACGTTCCCTCGGCCATATATGTGATGACCTCAGAAGATATTCGTCGCTCTGCGGCAACTACGCTTATAGATTTGTTTCGCTTGGTTCCTGGTATTGAGGTAGCTCGCGTTAGTGCTCACGAGTGGGCGATAACGGCTCGGGGGTTTAATCAAGTTTTTGGCAATAAGATTTTGTTGCTCATAGATGGCGCACCGGTGGAGACGCCCATTTTTAACGGCATTCTCTGGGAGAACATCAACATTCCGCTAGACACTATTGACCGCATTGAATTTGTTCGTGGGCCCGGAGCTGCCATCTGGGGAACTCGAGCGATGAATGGGTTGATAAACGTCATTACGAAGGAGTCTTTTACGTTCCCGCATAATAGTTATTCTGCAGGCGTTGGCAACGAACATCAGGGCTCGGTTACTGCGCGAGCTGGGAAGGTGTTAAGCGAGAGGGCGGCTGTAAGTGCGTATGTAAAGGCGGATAAATTCGCTGCAAGTGAGGATGCTAGTGGTAATGATTTGGATGACGAGTGGGGGATAGTTAGCGGGCATTTTAGGACTGATTTAAAGCCTACTAATAAGGATAGCGTGCGGGTGAAGGCGACAGCATCTGCTAGGCAGGCGGATTTTCAGTTAAGCGTTCCTACGTTAAGTGAGCCTTTTAGCGAGGAGAGGCATGACGAAAGAGATAATCACCGTGCGTCCTTAGGGGCACTGTGGGAGCACGATTTAGCTGATGATTCGCGAGTTAGTTTGGAGTGGAATAATCTTTACGAGAAGCGGGAAGATTTTCTGTTGGACTTGTCGTCCTACTATTCGGATCTAGAATTTCGGCATCGGCTTTCGCCTTTTGGGGCAAATGATCTTACGTATGGCTTAAATGTTAGGTTCTACACGGATGAGACTGAGGGAAGTGAGGTGTTTCGCTTCGATCCTGCGGATCGCTCATTGATGTTTTATCGGGGTTTTATCCACGATGAGATTTCGCTCATCGAAGATGTCTTAATGCTAACGCTTGGTTCTCGGTTTGAGGAGAATGAGCAGGTTGGCTTTAATGCACTTCCTACGGCGAGGTTGTTGTGGAGCTTGAGTGATAGGTTTTCTGTTTGGGGTGGGGTGTCGTATACGACAGGGAGTCCGGCTAGGTTATACGATGATATTAGGCTAAATGTGGCAGCCTTTCCGGAGCCGGAGAGTGGGTTACCGGCGATAGTGCAAGTCCAAGGCAATCGCGATTTTGATTCGGAGAAGTTGCTTGCTTACGAGGTCGGGGCGTGGATGGAGCCGCTGGAGAAGTTGTATGCAAGTGTTACGGGGTTTTATTTTAGGTATGATGATTACCTGTCGGCGAACCATCCAGGGACTCCGGAAGTAATTTTTGATGAGGTGTTGGGACCATACCTATTGATTCCGCTGCCGTATGACAACGAGATTTCAGCGGATTCTATAGGTGCGGAGGTTGCCTTGGATTGGGAGTTAAGGGATTGGATAAACTTGTCTGCTAGCTATAGTTATTTCCTACTCACGGCGCAGTCGGTTGGTATGGCTAATGCGGAGCTCGTAGAGGATAACCCGCGAAATAGCTTTTCCGTTCGCAGTCATATAGATGTTTTGCCAACGGTGGAGCTCGATGGGATATTGCGATGGGTGGATACTGCTCGAAATTCGGCCATAGGCAGGTATGCTGAGGTCGACTTGCGATTAGCTTGGTTGTTTCGCCAAAACATGGAGCTAGAGCTCATTGGTAGAAACCTACTAGACAAACGACATGACGAGCTAGGGGCGCTAGTATTTAGCACCCCGCTAAGCGAAATAAGTAGAAGTGTGTTTTTGCGGCTTGGATATACGTTTTAAAGTCAAGGGATTGAAGATTATGGTTGCCGATCTTGACACTTTGCCCAAATAGCCTTGGTGATCGTGAATGAGATTTAAGCATTTTAGTTTTAGCAAGCGATTAATTGGCGTTGTGTTCGCTCTGTTATGCGGAGAGCCTAGTGCGGTGCTTGCTCAACATGTCTACAGCCTTGAGAACTCACTAGCAAGAGCGTACCTTTACATTGCTGCAAATGCCACATGGCCGCCCGAAATTGAGAAGTCTGACGTGTTTGTGTTCTGCACCACTCGAAGCCATGCCTTATATGATGTCTTTACGACGCTTTTGCCTACGCGTCGCGTTCACGACAAGCCCGTAGAGTTAAGACTGCTAAAGGAAGCGGATAAAGATTCTCAACGGCAGTGTCACCTCATGGCGCTGCCAAATGACAAGCCATTTAATGAGAAGATATTAGAAAATGTTGAAACGTATCCAGTGCTGACCATTGCTCATGAAGTAGACATAACGGAAATTGGAGGTTTGGTATTTCTTGCACATGACGACAGGCTACGACCACCTAGAATAGATATTGACGGCTTAAAGCGTCGCAGTCTTAGAATTGCTGCGCCGATACTAAAAATTAGTCTAGACAATTGGGGGCCAAAGAAGGAGAAGCGCGCTCCACTTTGAAAACGTTGAATTGTGGAGGTGTGATTTCTGGGAAGAGAATTGTAGCAAAGGCTCCGATTACAACGGCCATGCATTTCGTTAAAGGCTGGATTGCTAAATAGAGCTTGCGAAATCGAGCACCAAGAGAGGCTTTTGGGTGATAGGCAGTTTGGCCGAGAAAAAGGGAGCTATTGTCTCGTCGCTCTGCCTCTTCAATGAGCTTGTAACAGGTATTGTAGTAAAGTGCCCCTTCGTCTCGGAAAGCGTAGTCAAGACCAAGATACAGAGGGTATAAGTCATTGGCATTGGTTAACACAAGCGCGAAGGACAAAATTTTCTCATCCCTCTTGGCAATCTGCACAAAACACCTGTCGCGAAGATTGAAGCCTAGCTGCCTAAAGAGGTCTGGCGTCAGAGCGTTGAAGTTGCTAGCTGAGCGTTGTAGCACCTGTGAATAGAGCTTGTGCAAGTCCTCAGCTAAGTTGGAAAAATCTGTAACCATGCGCCAACAAATTCCCGCCTCCTGTGATTTTTTAATGCGACGGCTGTATTTTGAGCGGTAATCGGAGCGCAGACGTTCAGCATAATGGGGAGCGCCTTTGGGAAGCTCAATGTATGCACATGGCATAGACGGAACGAACATGAACTCTGGTTTAAATGGATTGCCGAGGCGAGTAAGTTTTTGTTCTTCAAGTTCCTTTAAGACTACTAGCTGACACTTTAGCTCCTTAGCTTTATCGGTGAGCGCGTGCTTGACTTGAGTTAGTACAGTGTCGAGTTCGGAATCTTTTATCTTTGCTATGCCGAAGGAGTCTGTGCATATGGCGATGGGGCTTCCTGCAATTAGTGCTCGGAGGCAAAAGAAGTTGGGGAAAAACTTTCTAACCCACGAACAGAACTTCCCCAAAGCTGGAGCGGCTATTACGTCTAAATGAGTATGGTAGAGGAAGCAGGGGAGTGCCAATTTTAACTCACCATCTTGCCTTCCCAGCAAGTAGTGAAATTGCGTGTCGGCAAAATTCGCGCCTTCCAACGTTCTAGTTAAGTCGTAGCAATTTACCACATTGCCTTCGTCATAGCAGGAATCCCACTCGCTTTGAGTTATTGAAGCTATGCTAGTGATCCAAGTGAAGGTTATGTCGGCAGTCATGTGGTTATTAATGTAATTGAGTGCGTTTGAGATAAACTTTAATATTATACATTTAAATAGCAAATTACTGCAATGAAAAAGCGACTGCATTGACGGAATTTTGTGGGAGCTGATGGTTTGGGTTGTCGCCTCAGGCTAAAGTAAAGTCTCTGCTGGGAATGCCTGTGTGAAAATGTAGTTGGATCGTCAGAGACTAAACGTTTCGCCTGAAGCAACAACCCAAACCATCAGCTCGCGGGCACCCGAGGAGTTTTTTAATTTGGACCTAAGTGTGTTTTCGCCGGCTAAGAAGCTTCAGAAGCTTAAGAACGTTCCCTCGGCGATATATGTAATGACCTCAGAAGATATTCGTCGCTCTGCGGCGACGACGCTTATAGATTTGTTTCGCTTGGTTCCTGGTATTGAGGTAGCTCGCGTTAGTGCCCATGAGTGGGCGATAACGGCTCGGGGGTTTAATCAGGTATTTGGCAATAAGATTCTGCTGCTTATCGATGGCGCACCGGTAGAGACGCCCATCTTTAACGGCATTCTCTGGGAGAACATCAACCATGAGGTTGGTGCGCGAAACGGCATTGTCAAGGCAGTGCGCAACTATATTAATGTGCACGATTTGCAACCCAAGGGTGTAAAGATTATTGCAGAGGATATTCGCGAAGGTATTATTTGCCTAGTGTCGGTAAAACTCCCCAGCAGTGAGTTTAGTCCGCAATTCCAGTGACAGACCAAGAGCAAGCTCAACAATCCGGAAGTTATGCCGATAGTAGAGTCTGCGGTGAAAGGGTTAGAACAGTTGCTATACCGTTTCCAAAAAGTAAGTGTAACTACACGCCCCCCCGATTGGGAATTGTGGGATTGGTGTAGGGCATTTAGAGTTGGAAGTTAAGGAGGCTTAACATTTTTCGCTGTCCCATGTCGTGAGTCTTGTTTGGTGTTTTGCCGCCCGCCGGAAGTTACACACAACCGCCTCCGACGGGCTAGATGTGTGGCCCTTTGTCGGCGTTTATGCATAACTTCCTCCCCGCCATT
>JADLFC010000066.1 GCA_020845775.1 Deltaproteobacteria bacterium | reverse complement strand
TATACCATTTACAAAAAGGATTTTTGTAAATGGTATAAACAGCAAGTGCGTAAGCACTTGCCAATAAACAACAAATACCGTTTCCAAAAAGTAAAATATTTAACTTACTTTTTGGAAACGGTATAAATATTTTACTTTTTGTAAATGGAACAAACTGAATAATAGATCGAATAGTGTTGAGGTAAAAATCTAGTTCATTTATCCTAGCACGCTCAAAGTGAGTTTTGGAAAACTAGATTTTTAATTTTAGGACGTTTTTTATGCAAGGAAGAGTAGTTGGTGAAAGAATTGCAGTAGTTGGCTTAGGTTATGTGGGTTTGCCCGTGGCCCTCGCTTTTTCGCGAAAGTTTCCCGATGTAGTTGGCTTTGATATCGATGTTAAGAAAGTTGAGAGCCTTAGGGCGGGCTCGGATCCTTCGCGTGAAGTATCAAGTGAGGAGTTGCGAAGCACGCCTTTAAAGATAACCTCAAGTATAGATGATTTAAGAGGTGTTAACTTTTTTGTCGTTGCTGTTCCAACGCCGATTGACATAAATCGCAACCCAGACCTTACGGCGCTAGCGTCTGCCTCTCGCTTGGTTGGTATGGTTTTATCTCCTGGAGCAACGGTTGTATATGAGTCTACGGTTTACCCAGGCGTGACAGAGGAGTTTTGCGGGCCGATTTTAGAGCAGGCTTCTGCACTGATTCGCGGGGTAGATTTTAAACTCGGCTATTCGCCGGAACGCATCAATCCAGGCGACAGAGAGCACACGCTAGAAAGAATTGTAAAGGTCGTGTCGGGTGAGGACGAAGAGAGCTTAGAGCGCATTGCTCGCGTTTATGGAGCAGTTATTGAGGCTGGAGTTTTTCGAGCTAGTTCTATTAAGGTGGCGGAGGCTGCCAAGGTTATAGAAAATACGCAAAGAGATTTAAATATTGCGCTTATGAACGAGCTGGCGGTAATTTTTGACAAGCTTGGGATTAGAACTACCGAAGTTCTAGAAGCGGCATCGACAAAGTGGAATTTTTTGCGTTTTTCCCCTGGCTTGGTAGGCGGTCATTGCATAGGAGTTGATCCTTATTATCTAACTGCAAAGTCTGAACAGCTAGGTTATCACCCGCAAATTATCCTGGCCGGGCGACGCATCAATGACGACATGGGTCGCTATGTGGCCCAGCGATTGGTAAAATCCATGGTCAAATCGGGGATGCGCACTAAGGATTCACGAGTGGGGATTTTAGGCTTGACGTTCAAAGAAAACGTTTCTGACCTTCGCAATAGTAGAGTTCCAGATATCATTAGAGAACTAGAAGAGTTTGGGATGACTACACTAGTGCACGATCCTCACGCCGATCCTCATGAGGCAGACGAGGAGTACGGCATTGAGCTAGTAGATTGGGATTCGCTAACTGAGCTCGATGCTTTGCTAATTGCAGTGTGGCACCGCGAATATGCGAATATGGAGGTCGAAATGATAACTGATAAAATTAAAGGCAGAGGAGTGCTCGTAGATGTAAAATCTTCCTTGATCAAGCAACAACTGCGAAGCGATATTTTATATTGGAGTCTCTAATTGCGGGTCGTTGCAAAACATATCATTCACTTAAACCGAGTAGTTTTTCTTAGTAATCAATATGTCTAAAGATTATCAAAAAGTTCGTGACCAATTAGTCAGCGAGCCAAAGATATGGTTAGTGACAGGGGTAGCGGGGTTTATAGGTTCGCATTTGTTGGAGGAGTTGTTGCTATTGGGACAGCGCGTGATTGGGGTGGATAATTTTGCAACGGGGTATAGGCATAATTTAGGACACGTTCGCAGTAGCGTTGGGGAGGAAAAGTGGCAGCAATTTGTTCTTTTTGAAGGTAGTGTCACGGACTTCGATCTATGCCTAAAAGCAGTAAAGGGTGTAGACTGCGTTCTCCATCAAGCTGCGCTTGGTTCCGTTCCACGCTCAATTGATAATCCCCTCGATAGCAACAAGGCTAACATCGATGGGTTTTTGACCGTTTTGGTCGCTGCAAAAAACAGCGGAGTAAAGTCTTTTGTCTATGCCTCTTCGAGTTCAGTTTACGGGGATGAGGAGAGGCTTCCCAAGCGAGAAGAAATTATTGGCAAGCCGCTGTCGCCATATGCAGTAACTAAACTAGTAAATGAAATCTATGCAGAGAATTTTGCACAAGTTTATGGTTTCCCTACTATAGGGCTTAGGTACTTTAACGTTTTTGGGCCGAGGCAAGATCCGGATGGGGCATATGCTGCGGTCATCCCGCGATGGATTAAGCAGCTAATTGATGGAAGGCAGGTTCAGATTTTTGGCGATGGAAAGACTAGCCGAGATTTTTGCTACATTGCCAATATCGTGCAGGCTAATATCCTCGCTTGCTGCGCGGATAATCAACAGGCCAAAAATAAGGTTTACAACATCGCAGTCGGAGAAAGCACATCTCTTGTCGAATTGTATAATTACCTTTCCGAATGTTACAGCGAGGTAGCCCGCAAGAAGCCTGCTCAGAGTGAGCCGGCATTTATGGATTTTAGGCCAGGCGATGTGCGCCACTCTTTAGCCAACATAGAGCGAGCCAAAGAACTCCTCGGCTATCAACCATCTGAAAATGTGTGCGAGGGGCTAAAAAAAACATTTAGTTGGTTTTACGCTAACGACCCCGGTCGAACGACAGTCTCCTAATTTGAGTTCCAGGGCTTGTCGCCAGGAACGTGGAAGAGTTGTTCGTGGGCTTTTGTCACAGTTTCTAGTTCTGCCGCGTCGCAAAGCTGTTCTAGAACATGTTTTATGCGTTCTCCACTTTGTTCGATAAGCGAAACGGCTTCTCTTTGCATTTGAGGAAGCTCGTTTTGTGCGCGAATTAAATATGCCGCACCTAAAACAGCTCCCAATGGGTTATTTATTTCGTGCTTTAGAGTCGATATCAGAACTTTTATACTGTCCATTTTTGCCTGGCTAATCGCCGCTAGATGTAACTTTTGCTCCAATTTTTTTCGCTCTAGAAGTGCTTCTATTAGTGGAATAAAGAGAGCTGTTGTTACCTGCCGCTTTCCTAAAAAATGTTGAGCCCCTGCCTTAACAGTTCGAGCTGGAAGTTCCGGCGAATCATCGGAGCTAACTGCTAAAATGGTAGTCTGCTTTAGAGCGGGATGTTCGGAGATGTCAACACCTCTACCGTCTGGCAAGTGCTGATCTAAAATAGCTAAGTCAAAGTGCTTATTAGCACTTTTTAGCTGTTCCTCGGCTTCGCCTATGCTATAGGCAAAGGTTATCTCTATGTCATTGCACCAACCCGTGAGGCGAATCTGCAATACTTTTGCAAATGATATGTCGTCGTCAACAATGAGGGCTCTTAATGGTTCTTTTTGCATGATTGTTTATAAGATAGCAGTTATCGATTAAGGGATTTTAAAAAAATTGAGAGCTACAAGTCTAGAAGTTTGAGAAAAATGTTACAAGTTTCAAGTGCTTAACAATATAATTCACATACTTTCAGCAGATATATGGGGGGGAAAGGAGGCTCAAGTGCTTTATCAGTCTTTAGCACTAAGGGATAGGGGATATGAGATTTCCTTTTTAATGTTTAATGAATCAGCGGTTTTTAAGAAGTTCAGGGCTGCGGGATTTGATTGTATCGTAGTTGATGAACGGCAGGGGTTTATAAATCTTCTATGGCAATCATATTGTCAGCTAAAGCCTCGCAAACCACAACTTTTCGTTTGTCATGGATACAAGGAAACGTTTGTTGGACTGTGGTTGTCGTTAACACTAATAGTAGCTTTTGTGTCGACTTTTCACGGAGGATTAGAAACATTTGATGGGTTTAGTAGAACAAAGATGCATTGTTTTCATCTGTTACACAGAGGCATTTCACGACTTTTTGCGGCAAGAATCGTCGTGGTCTCTCAGGCGCTAGCGTCTGAGCTGGGATTCTTTGGATTGGAGAAAGTAGAAATTGTGCGCAATGTCGTAGGCGCTAATGCTTTGAGTGACAATGAAGTTTTTTCTGCTGAAGGTAAAACTTTGAGCAATAAAGCTCTTTTAAAAAGGCCGGCCCTTATAATGGTTGGTAGGTTAGTTGCAATTAAGCGCGTCGGCCTAGCTATTAGGGCTTTAGGGGTTTTACATAACTTAGGGGCTGGTAAATGGAGTGCCGTTCAGCTCTACGTTGTGGGAGATGGCCCAGAGAGGGAAGCTTTGGAAAATCTTGCAAGCGATATTGGCGTCGAAAAGTCGGTGCATTTCTTGGGTTTTCGAACTGACATATTGGAGCTCCTTGGCAGTGCGGATCTATTGTTGCTGTTGTCTGAGAAGGAAGGAATTCCTACAGTGGTGCTTGAAGCTATAAGCCAGGGGTTAGCGGTCATTTCTACGGAGCTACCTGGAGTTAGGGAGGTAGTTAATGAACTCGGCGAGTACCCGGTAGCTTTTTTACAGACCGAGGAACCCGACGACATTGCAAAGGCAGTAGCAAAGTGTCTCGAAATCAGCACTTCTCGAGACCAAAGCCGCGAATCAGGACAAGAGGCCTTAAAAAGACATTTTTCACCAATAATTGCAGCAAAAAAGCTCGAGGCGATTTTTAATGAGGTATTGTCGTAGAGAACATGATGCTAGTTGCCGAGAAAAAAGCATAACATTTTGGTGCACTTAAACATTTTTTGCCTTCTTACTATCGAGCGGATTTTTTTGATGTTTTACTATAAAAATAGGTTTTTGTTTCTGCTTCTAATGATTGCTGTCCTCTATATGGTGTCGTCCGTCGAAGATTGCAGAGCTCAAGACGACGACTACATACCCGAAGACACACTACCAGTTTTTGACACTGACGATACGAAGGATGATGGCGATGTTTTTCAGAGTGGTGTTGACAAAGAATCCTATGAGTTTTTGAAGGAGAGACTTGAAGATTTTCAGGACAGTGTTTACCAGGGCGAGCACATCGCGGATAAATACAAGGCTAATGGAACTAAGTGGAAGGAAGCGGATCCCAAGCAACACGACTGGACAAAAGGGCCAGGGCATTTTCGGGATTTAGATCCTTCGAGCGCTGACTGGCTAAGAGACAGTATAAGGCTAATGGGCTTAGGTGAGGGCGGAGACCTAGCTACGTTTAGCGAGTGCTTTCAGCCCACATTAGTGAGTCCCATCTGCACTTCCTGCTATCCTCCCTGCGTGTGGGTGGATTGCAAGTGTCTTCCAAACACTGGTTACACATTCGAGTATTGGTGGCCAGAGATGATAATTGAGGTGAGCAATTTTGGCATTAGTGCCTATAGTCCTCGGGCAGACGACGGTGGTAGGCTTGCCGACGCAACTTTTAAGGGCTTGGCTGAGATCTTGGACAAGCAATTCCGCCCTGGCGAACTAAAGAAGCTTTTTAAGCGCCGCGGGATTGATGTTGATACACCCGGCAATGAGTTCGAAAGCACCGCTCAGTGGTATGAGAACGATAATAATGTTTCGCCATTAGAGCGAAGCACTGAGTTTGCTGGCCTCCTGCCCGGGGATCAGACTGTTTTTCACGAAGCACATGTCTATCAAACAAAGGTCGGCTATGATGCTTCTAGGAAGCGCGAGAAGGGGGTAGGTTTTTGTGGCCTTGAAATAGTCAAAACTAAGGTTGGGTGTATCCCTAGGCCGTTTTGGTACAATGGATATTTAAGGGGGAATGAAGAGTGTTTTTACGACACACTGGATGAAGAAGATACTGTTGTGCGAGGCTGGACCGAAGAGATCCTATTTGCTCCGACTTGGCGCATAGCTGAGTTATCGGTCAATGCAGACGAAAAACTTTATAAACTAAGTTCTCCCAAGGTAACCGAAGGGAGCCCGTTGGGGATGATAGCAAATAAAAGCCATTCCAATTCCAATGAAAGCTATGTGGAACAAAACTCCTGCACCTCATATCGCCTGTACAGAGCGGAAAATGAATATAGATTGGAAAATGGAGAATCGAAAGGGAAATGGGATGAGAGTGCCGATCTTGCGCGTATGTTTAAGGGCTTAGAGCCACTTGATAACGAGGACATGGAGCAAATATGCTATCGCCACGGCGAGCAGCTTTATCCGGTGGTGCAAAACGTCATGGGAATTTTCTCAGCGGATACTAGTACTAGCTATTTAGCACGGCGCGCAATAGAGTTAATCTCGAATCCGAACATAAACACCACCGCCGACTACCCTCATAGGCCACCGCGGTTTGCTGATTTAGACAAGTCAGACAAACTTCAGCGCATCTATCCGGGCGATAAACCATCGCGATGCTACAGCATGGATGAGGTAGATGAGCACGATACGGTTCTTTTCCCGGGGAATGTTGAAAAGGAAAGCGATGAGGGAGGTTTCCGGTACGTTTACTGGAACAAGCGAACGGCCTGTGTGTGTCCATATCGCGGACTCACTACTCATGCCTTAGAAGGGACTCCACAGATTGACGATTGTTCCGCTAGATTCATACCTAATGGCTTGAAGGGTTGGGGATGCCTTGCGGGCTTTAATCCAGGAATTGTCGAAAGGCAATCAGAGGAGGATTATTTCAATAACGGTCGGGGTGATCTGTTTATTCAGAAGGACAGAAAGGGATTTTATAACTATGAGGCTTCTCAAAACTATGCGGAGGCCGCTTGGCAGCTATATCCCTCGTTGGGGCTGGATCTAGAGACAAAATGAAGGGATTATCCTGCTTATTTTTTATTTTGTGTGTAATTGTTGGCGGTGCGCAGGCCGAGGATGGGGTAGAGGTAAAAGGCGGTTTTTTTGAAGATTTATCGACACGCGATTTCTTTTCCGCCGAAGATCGTTCTAAGCCAGCAGAAGGCGAGGAAGAAGGGCGTGGTAAGTCGGCAAATGAAGTAGACAGAGAAAAGCCAAAGAATCGTTCTAGTGACGGCTTTGATTTCGACGGACAAGAGCCAGAAGTTCAGCATCCGTCTAAGATTTTGCCGGTCGAAGACACGACATCTAGTCTTAAAACTCGGCAGGAAAATATTAAAAAAAATCTCGATGCGCTAAAAAGCATACCTATTAATAGAGAAGAGAGAGAAAAAGCGCTTGAGTTTTATAAGAAAGCTATTGACCAGCAGGATGAGGTTCAAACTACCTCGCCCAGCCAAG
Source organism: Deltaproteobacteria bacterium (assembly GCA_020845775.1). Lineage (NCBI taxonomy): Bacteria > Pseudomonadati > Myxococcota > Myxococcia > Deltaproteobacteria bacterium. The sequence continues at coordinate 976 of JADLFC010000066.1, read as the reverse complement.
GAACTCCAACTACTTCGTCTGATACTTCAGCCGAAACAGCCAAGAGACTAGAAAATAGTCGATTGACTCGAGCATCTTCCTCAGCGAGCGAGAAAGCAACCATAAACTTGTTTGTAAGCGCTAACCCCACAGCGCATCTCGAGCAGGCACTTAGGGAGTTAGTGGAGTTACATAAATTTTCCAATGTATCCGTCGAGAAAGTATATATCATTGGCTATGACATGGAGAGTCATTTGAAGAACATTCTAAACGAAGCCAGGAGGGAAGAGATAATCCTGGTCGAGGACGGCAAAATAAAATCGCAAGGCATGCGGCGAAAACATTTACCTTCCGTAGAGCGTTATATAGAGGAGCATTTTGAACATTTTGGCCTAACTGAAATGGATAAGGCCCTAAAGACGCTAAAAGTAGAAACATCTCCTACTTGGGTAGTTAGTGTTAATAAGAAACTTCACGTTTTTGAAGGTTCGTATAATCCTGGTGAATTTTTCGATACTGAGGGGGCTTTTGTCTATCCTTACCAAGCTGATAAGTATGAGCCGCGTTTAGGCACACCGTTTGCACGCCCCCGGCGCAACAAGAAATATGGGGATACTGTTAGGATTTTGGTAATTAAAGAGCCTAAAAATCCCGTCCTGTTAGGGGCCGCGACGGAATATTTGAGACCAGGTGCTAAGCGCGCTGGTGGCTTACCTAACTGTGTGGAGTCTCGCATTCGCCGCAAACAAGTCTATCACCGCTCGCCTCAAGCGGATTTTATGGACTATCTTTTTTACTCCGGCTTAGACGCCAGTCAGCGCGAGACTGCCAAGGACTGGGATGGCAAGAAGCTCTCTTATCAGGGCTTTGCTAAGGGTAGAGGTTACGAGACTAATTCGAGTTATTACTTTGCTCTTGGCCTTGGGATTGAGTGTCTGCCTACGCGATTTCGCGTTGTTAATGAGCACGGCCTGCGCTTTATAGAATATCGCGAAGG
>JADLFC010000065.1 GCA_020845775.1 Deltaproteobacteria bacterium | reverse complement strand
TCTTAACCGCAATGGCACAAACCAATCAGACACCGATACCCTGGTTGGGAAACAGACAGCTAGTCTTCTCAGGCGCTTCTCGCTCATAGCTTCTTAGGGTTCTAACTTTGCCGTGAAAATCGGTGATGACTTTCTTTTATAAAATGGCACCAGATGATTCGTTCAATCAAAGATCAACTTATCCACAGCCCCTGAGGACTTTCGTGGTGTTTGAGTTGTGTTTCCTGTGGAGTTTTCAAACCTTCCTGTGTGTTCATCCCTTTCGTGATAAGAAGGGCCTTGTCGAACAAAAACACAAGTGCAGGCAATCTTGTCGTATAAGGTCTGCTTCTTTTCGCCGAGCGCCATTAAGCAACCAATCGACATTATAAAGCCCGCAAGGCCTGCTAAACTTATTAAGCTGTGTGACAAGAATAGAAGCGCAATTAAATAAGTATGTGTACCTAGATGCTTGAAAATCCACCGCATGAAGAGAGCAGGCAGCGAAGCTTGTTCTCCATCTTCGCCTCTAATCTCTATTCCCATAATCATCTTTCCGGGAGTACGGAAAAACATGATTTCCATTGAGGCATAAATAAGCATCAGCAGAATGGATATAAGTACACAAGCCCATAGTATGCTATAAGTTTGGGGTAAACGATCGGCTCCAAGAGTTTTTGCTTCTAATAGTATTTTTTGCTTATTGTCGCCTGAAAACACTATGATTACAGTTATTAGGAAGTTCAGTAGCCCCAGGAAGAGGCCATCGAGTAATGACGCTATAACGCGCGAGAGCAGACTAGCTTTCATAATCCAATGGGACTCTCTAGCTCATCTATGAGAATTTTAAACACTGTGCCACTAAAGGATTTTTCCCAGCTCATTCTTGTCTTGCAGTTAGCAAGCGCGGCTAGGGTTTTAAGCCGCTAACTTAGCTTTTCTTGCCTTTCGTGCAGCTCTTTTCGACCTTATCTTGTCGGTTCGTTTTTTCTCTATGTCGGCTAAAAATCCCGGAACAGTTTTATCGATTATATTTGCTACTGTGTCAGAAGTAGTTGCACCGACGCCTAGCCAATACTTAACTCTATCTTCTTTTAGATTAATAACCGGTGGGTTTAAAAATGTGTCGTATGTGCCAACTAGTTCGAGGTAGCGCCCATCTCTTCGCATTGGCGAATCAGTTGCTACTATGCGATAAAAAGGCCTCTTATGTTTTCCATGTCTTTGTAGTCTTATCGTTACAGCCATTTAGCTAAATCCTTACTGTTAATAATGCATTGTTAACCGCTATCCGCCTTCAAGATAATGAAGGTGGTCTCATATTCCCCTTTAACATCCCACTCAGCCCACTTAGAGCCGAAGGGCCCATTTTCGTTACTTTCTTCATGATCTTGCGCATTTCCGCAAACTGCTTCAGAAACTTGTTTACCGTTTCTACGGATGTGCCACTTCCATCAGCGATGCGGCGCCGACGACTGCCATTAATGATACTATGGTCTCGCCGCTCTTTCTGAGTCATGGAAAGAATAATGGCCTCAATGTGCTTAAATTCCTTTTCGGCCAAATCCTCGTTAATGCCCTTAGCTGCTTTTCCCATTCCGGGAATCATTTCCAGCAAGGAAGTAACAGACCCCATCTTTTTAATGGACTGAAGCTGCGCGTAAAAGTCCTCCATCGTAAATTCGTTTTTCTTTAATTTGCTTTGGAGGCGCTTCGATTCTTCAAAGTCGATTTGTTTGCTTGCTTTTTCGATAAAAGTCAAGACATCACCCATGCCAAGGATCCTCGAGGCCATCCTGTCTGGGCGAAACGGCTCTAATGCATCGAGTTTTTCGCCAACTCCTATTAATTTAATAGGTTTCCCAGTCACTTCGCGCATTGCAAGTGCAGCGCCGCCACGGGCATCTCCGTCTAGTTTGGTTAGAATTATGCCATCGATGTCGAGACATTGATCAAAGCCTTTTGCGACGTTTACTGCCTCTTGACCCGTCATGGCGTCGGCGACTAAAAGTATTTCATGTGGCTCTATTTGTTCAATGATTTCAACTAGTTCGTTCATTAAAGCCGCATCTATCTGCAACCTGCCAGCAGTGTCTAGTATAACGGTATCAAAGCCAGCTTTAGCCGCGTACTCACTTGCTCTTTTTGCAATGTCAACTGGCTTGTCCTGTGTCGAAGCATCAAAAACTTCGATCCCAAGCGTGCGACCTATTGTCTTAAGCTGTTCGATGGCGGCTGGGCGATAGACATCGGCCGGAACTAACATCGGGCGACGCTTCAAGTCATCTCTAAGGTAGCGCGCGAGTTTGCCGCAGGAGGTAGTTTTTCCCGACCCTTGGAGGCCAACGGCCATGATAATTACTGGCGGAGCAAAGTTAAATCGCAAAGGCTCATACTTGCCCATTGCGTTAATGAGTTCATCGTGGACGTATTTGATGACCGCTTGACCCGGGCTTAAGCTCTTTTTTAGCTCCCTGCCTAGAGTTTTCGCCTTAACGTTTTCACAGAACTTCTTACATACGTTGTAGTTTACATCAGCTTCGAGCAAGGCAAGGCGAATATCTTTTAGTGCTAAATCTATGTCTTCTTCACTTAAAGTTCCGCGCGAACGCAAACGCTTGAAAGTCGATTCTAATTTCTGAGATAATGAGTCAAACATAATACTTAAGTGTAACGCCTTCCTTTTCGGGTTTGAGATTGGTTATTGTATAGATTAAGATGGGAAAATTCAAATGTTTAGAGATAAATCTAAGTGTCTTTCGCCGTTTTAGCCATATCGATTTGCAGTGAATATTTTACGGTAGTGCCGTTTGGTGCATATGTCTTAAAGCTAATACCTTCTTTCGCCGGTGCTTCGTGAATGAGCTGCTTAAAATCCATTTCTGTAATCGCTAGGTGAAGGCAGTTTTTTTGGAAAGTTAAATTTTTCACCTCTGTTCCCGAGGATTTTTCTTGTACGCTTATCTTAAATGCGAGCAAGCTGCCATCTGCTAAAATTATAGACTCTTCGATGATTTGGCTTTTCATCAGCGTCTCTACTTCCTTTTGGCTAATCCTAAATCTCACGCTGCTGCTCGCTAATCTAACATTCATGTGACGACTCCTTTAAAAAGTACTGCCACTCGTTAGGTGTATTTGCGTTAAAAAAATTGCCATAAAAATTCATATCAACACTTGCCTTATCGACCTTAACAACGGAGCCTGCTTCTAAAATTTCTAAATCAGCTAAAAAAGCTTTTACGGAAAAATTTCTTTCTAAACAGTCTAGCAGTCTTTTTTCTAGGAGATTAATAACAGCCTTGGTCACTCGTATCGCTACGGGGAACTGTTCTCCCGAAAAATGCGAGACCAGCGAACGGGGAGTAAGTGAAAACAGCAACTGTTCGAGCAAAGCTGGCGTTATGGCAGGCATGTCGACTGGTATAAAGACAAAAACTAGATTCTCCTCACCACTGCTTAGAGCTGAAATGCAGGAGTAAATTCCGCCTAAAGGGCCTTTGTCTAAAACTATATCGGGGATGCTCGGATAGCCTTCTAAACCTCCGCTTAGGTAGCATGCTTCAATCTCAGCTGGTATTTTGACTCCTTTTAACACTTCGAGAGCCTTATCTGCTAAAGATATCCCAGAAGGGAGTTTTAAAAGGGCTTTATTTTGCCCCATGCGGCTCGACTTGCCGCCCACAAGTGCAATGCCAATAAATCTAAACGGCATTAATCTTTTTTGTCCCACGGATAATGTAAATATTCTTCATCCATTGCCACAAAGCGAGCAACCTTCTGACCACTCGCTAGTGCCGTCGCTGTAGTATTCCTTTTTCCAGATAGGGGCGCGGTGCTTCAGTTTCTCAATTATGTAGCGGCAAGCCTCAAAAGCTTCACTCCTGTGCGGAGTACTTACTCCGATAAAAACACTTACCTCTCCTATATTGAGCTTCCCCGTTCGATGGATAGTAGCTATCTTGTAGTGTGTTCCTAGGCCTGCAGCAGCTTCTATGCAGATGTTCGTTAAAACATTTTTAGCAAGCTCGACATGCGCGTCGTATTCCAAGGCTTCTACTATGCGACCATGGTTGTTGTTTCTTGCCGTGCCTAAGAAAATAGAATGTGCTCCGCAATTGTAGTTCGTTAAGAATCCCAATGCGCTTTCTATGTTTATGGGGAGCGAAGTTAAATCGACAAATAAATTATTCCCTTGCATCTCTCAATTAACCTCCGCAAACAGGTGGTAGCAGGTAGAGGGTCGAGGCTTGTCCAATGCTTTCTGTGTCGCGGAGCACAGTCTTGTCCGTGCTCAAAGCCGATATTTCTACAAGGTTAGGATTTAAATCGGACGAAACATCTTTAAGTGCAAGTTTTATCTCACCTTTAAGCTCTTTAGCTGTCATGTTGGGGGAAGCTTCCAATTCGAGGGAAGCATTGCGCATATGCTGCCGAAAAACACCGAAAAACTTTATGTCTCTTTTCATACTGCTACTTAGGAATCGCTAACTTACTGAATTATTGAGCTCCATCTTGGATAAAGTGGCAAGCAATCCACTTCCTCTCCTTGCTCGAGGTTAGAGCGCTGTTCATTGAGAATAACCCAAGCATTGGATTTTAAAAAGGGAAGCAGCATAAAAGATTTTTGTGAGGGCGAAACTCGAATTTCGCGCCTAAGGTTTGCATCTTCTGCAAAAGAGCCAAAATAAAAGCAGCGCAAGTTTTCTGGTTTTTTTAAGGGACTTGCTAGTCGTGCTTTAATCGGAATTTCCGCCGGAATGCCCAGAAGTGCAAACAAATACGGCAAAACAAAGAATCGACAAGCCACCACGGCGCTTATGGGGTTTCCCGGTAGGCAAAAAAACACACTTCGCTTACCAGCAGGCAAATCTTTTACCGCCATTAGCATCGGCTTTGCCGGTCTAATGGCCACTTTGTGAAAGATAATTGAAGCTTCTATTTCTTTAAGTGCCGTAGGCACAAAATCCTTAGTCCCCATAGATACTGCGCCCGTGGTGATGACAATATCTGGCGCAGTGTCAAGAATTGATCTAAAGGCAGTGACTAAAGCTTTTGGATCGTCGCTCGCATCTTGGTGAAAAGAGACTGAAGCAAGTTTGCCAAAAACATTTTTTAAAAATGTGTCATTGGAGCTAAATATTTTTCCAGCTGGCAGTTTGGCAGGTTCCTGGCAGCTTGGCCGAATGAGCTCGTCCCCTGTGCAAAAGCAACTAAGTGTTGGAATTTTTTTGACAGATAAAGTCCTAATTCCGCAGGCAGCGGCAGCCATTAAATGCTGTGGCTCGAGAACTGTGCCCTCTTTAATTAGCGTTGTGTTTTCAAAAAAGTCGTCACCTCTCATGCGAATGTTTTCTAGAGGAGACACTTGCCGTTTAAGTTTAATTCTAGTTGCCCGGCCAACCGCATCGCGGCTAACTTCCACATCCTCAATTCGCACAACGGCATTAAAGTTTTCTGGAACAATTGCGCCGGTCATGATTTCGCAGGCAGTAGGCAGCTCATGCTCATTTTCTGCTAATGGCCGTGCATCAATACTAGCCATGCCGGCGGTAATAATGCCTTCTGAAACGAATTCCATTGGGTGGGCGATACTGGAAGTACCGCGCGTTGCTTCGCTTACGCTAATGGCAAAGCCGTCCATGGCGGCATTGTTAAAGGCTGGGTTGCTAATTGGGCTAACGATATCGCAGGCCGCAACGCGATAAGCAGCGTCGTCAATATCGACATATTCGACAGGCATTGGTTGCACTGTCTGTTCAAGGACTAATTTTAGCGATTCTTCGTATGATAACATAACTCAATCGATCTACTCCTGGCTGTTTTTGTCATGCTTGGTGTTATCTCTAGCCATGCGCAGTGAATGGGGAAGAATGTTGATTAGTTCGTAGAGTGCTTCTGTTACGGCTGAGGGGCTTCCTGGAAGGGAAATAATTAATGTTTTTCCCTTAAGACCGGCCACGGAACGGCTTATGTGAGAGTACTTGGAATATTTCTGTCCGCTTTGGCGCAGAAGTTCGCCTATGCCTGGAATAAGTCTATTGCAAGTTTGAGCGATAGTTTCTGGCGTGATGTCTCGTGAACTTATGCCGGTGCCTCCGGTAGTTAAAATCAAGTCCGCAGCTTTTATCGTCGTGCAGTTGTCGATAAAATCTAGTATCTGCTTTGGTTCATCGGCAACTGTTGATTTCGCCACAACTGTGGCCTTTGAGCCGTTAAGAAATGAGTTTAAGATTTCGCCCGATTTATCGATTGCCGTGCCCTGAGATACGCTATCGCTAATTGTAAGAACTGCTGCTGATATGCCTTGTAAATTACAGCTAGGAAGTTCTGTATCGCTTTTAACGGTTAAGGCACATGAATTGTCGGGAGCAGTGTATTTTGGATGCGTCCATGTGCCGCTTTTTCCTCCCTTTTTAATATTTAGCCTAACGTCTGAAATATTAAGGTCTGGGCAAACTCCTTTAGTGAGATCGTATATAGCTAAAAGAGCACCGCTCACTCCAGCTAGCGCTTCCATTTCTACGCCAGTTTTAGCAATGGCGCTAGCTTCGCATATTGCGAGGATGGAGCAATCTGATGAATTTAGCGCAAAAGAAACTCGCACATAATCGAGTGGTAGTGGATGGCAAAGCAATATAGTAGAAGAGGCATTTTTTGCAGCAGTGATGCCTGCAACTTCTGCCAAAGCTAAAACGTTTCCTTTTGGAAGAGAATTCGTCTCTATACATCGAAATGCGTGGTCATCCATGCTGATAATGCCCTGCGCAATGGCCGTTCGCTTAGAGGCCGTTTTATTGGCAATATCTATCATGTTGTAGTGATGAATGGGTGTGCTCATAGTTTAAAGTTTATCCACCGATTGTTGCTAGGTTGCTCGTTTGGCCTGAATTTCCCATAAGTAGCAGATGTGAAGGAGCTTTTTCTGTTATAGCATCGGCAATAAACTGCTTAAGTGCGTTTTTGGCGTTGTCGTCTTGGAGTAGGTGTCTAAGCGATATTTCGCCATTGCCAAATAAGCATAGTCTGAGATTGCCTTTGCTATTTACTCGCAGGCGATTGCAGGTTGCGCAAAAATTTTCTGCATAGGGAGCAATGAGACCAATTGCGCCTTTATAATCTGGATGGCTGTATTCTATGGCGGGCCCGTCTGTTGAAGTCTTTTGCAGTCTAGTCCAACCGTTAGATTCCAAGTAGCGTTGTAAGAGCGAGGTTCTGAGGTGATGGTGATAAAAAAAACTCTTATTTTCTCCTGTCTCCATTAGCTCAATTAAGCGAAGAGTGATTGGGCGGTCTTTAACCCACGCGACAAATGAAGGTAGTTCGTCGGAATTTAAGTCTTTAAGCAATACAGCGTTAACTTTTACTTTTTTAAATCCAATTTCAAGTGCATGGTCGACGCCTTCTAGTACTTGCTCCAGGCAGTTGCGGCCTGTTATCGTCATGTAGTGATTTTTGTTTAGGCTATCGACGCTAACATTTAATGCGCTAACTCCAGCTGAAAGCAGGTCTTTTGCGATTTGCTTGAGGCGAAAGCCGTTAGTAGAAAGCGCTACGACAGCAACTCCCTTCGCATTTGCTATGTCTTCTATAATGTTTAGCAAATCCCTTCGCAATGTAGGTTCGCCACCAGTAAGGCGGACTTTAGAGAATCCCATTTCCGCGAACGCTGCGACCAATCGGCGAATTTCTACTTGCGATATTTCAGTGTCTCGTTTGGAGGCTTGGCAAATATAGCCGTTAGGAAGGCAATATGAGCAGCGAAAATTGCATCGCTCTGTGAGTGACAGACGTAAGTACGAGAAGCGACGCCCAAGTGCGTCGATGAGTTTTTCCATTTCAATCCTTTCCAAACACGGGAGGTCAGCGCGTTTCCACTCGCTAACCCGGTGAGCAATGACTAACATCGCTCACGGCTCAATTTCCTTATCCCAGTAAAGAAACTTAGGAAACCGAGCTCGGACTATTTGCCATTCAAATTACAGCACTAACGATAGCGGTAATTTGTTTTCGACTTTATGGAGTTTACTTTAGTTTGCCGCTAAAAAACAAGTCAGAAGACTGATGCTTTTAAAACCCTAAGCTGTCACTTAAGGCGGTGCGAATGTTGTTAATATTTACGCGCGTTTGCTTTAGTGAATCTCTATCTCTTATTGTGACGGAATTGTCTTCTAGTGTTTGGTGGTCAACAGTTATGCAAAGCGGTGTGCCAGCTTCGTCTTGGCGTCTGTAGCGCCTCCCAATGCTGCCGGTTTCATCGTACGACATCGCATAGTGGCCTCGTAAAATGTCGGCGATTTCTTTGGCTTTTTCCGGCTGACCATCTTTTCTAAGCAGAGGAAAGATTGCTACCTTTGTTGGCGCTAAACGCGGATGGAATTTAAGCACTGTTCTTGTATTTCCCTCCACCTCTTCTTCGCAATAGGCGTCTATTAGGAATGTTAAGACCGCTCGATCTGTTCCCAATGCCGGTTCTACGACGTAGGGTATATAAGTCTCGCCACTAGTTTGATCTCGCCAAATTAGCTGTTTCCCACTCATGTTGGAGTGCTGGGTCAAGTCGTAATCTGTGCGACAAGCTATGCCTTCTAATTCAGACCACCCAAAGGGGAATAGATATTCGACGTCAGTGCAACGCGTAGAGTAATGAGCGAGTTCATCCGAGGAATGATCTCTTAATCTAAGGCGCTGTGGATTAACATTTAAATCCGTAAACCACTTTAATCTTTCTGCTCTCCAATAGTTAAACCACTCTACGTCGGTATGGGGTTTGCAAAAGAATTCCATTTCCATTTGCTCAAATTCGCAAGTGCGAAAAGTAAAATGGCGAGTAGTTATTTCATTGCGAAATGATTTGCCCTGTTGAGCTATGCCAAATGGGATTTTTACGCGCGTGCTGTCAATTACGTTATTGAAATTGACAAATATGCCCTGGGCCGTCTCGGGGCGCAGGAAAACGGTGCTCGAAGTGTCCTCTACGGGGCCGATATGTGTCTTAAACATTAAGTTAAACTGTCGCGCCTCGCCAAACGAGTGCTGTTTTTTGTCATCCTTGGGGCATGGCGGTGTGTTTTCGTCGAGATGATCCTGCCGATATCGCTGCTTGCATTTTGAACATTCTACTAGCGGATCTGTAAAGCCAGCCACATGACCCGACGCTTCCCAAACTCTTGGATGCATGATAATAGAAGCATCAATGCCAACTACGTCGTCCCTAGTCATAACCATAGAGCGCCACCAAGCGTCTTTTACGTTGCGCTTGAGTTCGACCCCTAATGGGCCGTAATCATAGCAGGAGATAAGGCCGCCATAAATTTCGCTAGAAGGGAATATGAATCCTCTGCGTTTAGCTAAGGCTACTATTGGTTCGAGAGATGGTATGCTAGGTTCTGTAATCATAAAAGATACTTAACTTTAACTCAACATAAAGGTCAATGGGGCTTTCTATATTATGAACCTGCTTGTTTTTAGGCCAGAAGACATTGGTGCCGATCGGCAGATTACCGTTAAGGGCAAGAGAGCTGAACACATCCTAATGATAAAGAAGCTAGGAGTTGGCGATGAACTTCCGGTGGGCGAGCTAAATGGAAATATAGGAACTGGGATAGTTAAAGCGGTCATGCCTGACGCAAAGCAGCTTGTGATCGACGTAAAGCTAAACCCAAGTCGGGTTCGTGAGGAATCAAAGGTGGATTTAGTCTTGGCGCTGCCAAGACCACAAATAATAAAAAGAGTTTTATTTACGGCGGCAATGATGGGGGTTAGGAATTTATATTTTACTCCTGCAAGCAAGGTCGAAAAAAGCTACTTTCAGAGTTCTCAACTAACGCCCTCAAACATAGAAGAAAATATACTCCTCGGCTTAGAACAAGCTGGGCATACTATTGCGCCGAAAGTCCAAATTTATGATCGATTTTCTGCATTTATAAGAGATTTTTCCAATCCACCTAGTCTTTTAGTAAATGAAGGTCGCTTGCTGGCTCATCCGTTTGCTGAGAGAAACATAGCTCATCCGTCGATTTGTGAAATGCTTGCCACCTGCGATATCGTGGTTGTTGCAGTTGGCCCCGAAGGTGGTTGGGATACTCAAGAAATTAAGAAATTAGAAAGTATCGGATACGAATCGGTTAGCATGGGTTCGCGAATCCTTAGAGTTGATACGGCGGTAAGTGTGCTTTTAGGTCAAATCGGGCTGTTGCAGAGCATGGCATCCTTAGGGGGATAGTTATACCATTTACAAAAAGGATTTTTGTAAATGGTATAAACAGCAAGTGCGTAAGCACTTGCCAATAAACAACAAATACCGTTTCCAAAAAGTAAAATATTTAACTTACTTTTTGGAAACGGTAT
>JADLFC010000064.1 GCA_020845775.1 Deltaproteobacteria bacterium | reverse complement strand
TCATTTATTCTTGCTATCCGCGCAATCGCTGCCGAAACAAAGGTTTCTCCGAGATTGGCCATTTTGGGCAAATTGAGATTGTCGATAGTTTCTTTCCAAACTGTTTTGGCATCGTCTAGCCCGGCAGTACCTTGGAGTCCTAAAACTGTCAGTGCTCTTGTCATGTCGTCGCGCGAAACTTTTACGCCCTCCTGCATTGCTTCCGTAGCTTCATCCATCATGGCTTCAAGAGAGTTTGCGTCTAGTCCTCCCACTAAACCTTCGGAACCTTGGAAGCTTAAAAGTTCTTTTAAGTATGGGTTAATGTCCTTGTCTACGCCACTACCAGCGACTTCTAGTCGGCTGCGATGTTGCGCCATGGTTTCCTTAAAAATATCTCTTGCTACTGTGGCAGAAATTTTTAGCCGCTTAGCCATGGCGCTTAGGTAGGCCGCTTCTCTTTGCGATACAAAGCGGTCATTGGCAACTACGTCACATACGATGCGAAAGATTACTGGAGCTAGCTCTTCGCAGTATGGACCCAGAAGTCCGATTAGCGTTTCGCATTCTTGAAACATGTTAAAGTGACCATCGTCCTCGTCAATGGCGATTCCCACGTAAGCTACTAGCTCGCCCATGCCAATAGTTTCAAGCGTTTTGGCAACTTTGTCGCGTTCCTTGCGACTTAAACTTCCATCTATGGTCATTGCACCTACTACTAGTCTTGCAATGGAACTATTTTGTTTTGCGCCGCTCATGTCAAAAATATCTCCAGAATGTTTATTCTACTTAAAATTAAACTCCAGATGTCTCGCGTAGAGGGGAATGATGCGTTTCTGGACAAGTAGTTAATAACAATAGTATGCTTTGAGTTGTCAATATTTAGTATTGTTTTCGCGGACGGCTGGTAGAGGTTTTCATTAACGTTAGATTAATTGGACTTGGCTAGATGGTTATGAGAAGAAGTTTCACATATCGCACCTCGGTTTTCCTTTCCTTTTTTATGCTCGGTTTTCTAAATTTTGCAGTGGCAGACGATATTACTGTTGCTACTGATTACGATGGAGATGGATTTGGTGATTTAATTGCTTATGATTCCTCTACGGCAACGTTTAGCATTCGTAAGAGTTCGACTCTCGAGTTTGTGCATATTAAAGTAAACGGGAGTTCAGTTGGCGATATTCCGGCAAATGGCGATTATAATGGAGATATGCTAGCGGATTTAGGCACATATAATCGAACCACTGGTGTTTTCCACGTAGCTATTAATGGAGGAGTGACAAAGGCGGTTATTTTGGGGCAGGCAGGGGATCTCCCCATTCCGGCCAATTATCTTGGTCGAGAATGTTCGAGTTTTGCGACTTATAGTCCAAGTACTGGCGTTTGGTCGCTAGGGGACTGCGATGGTGCACTGGTAGAGACGTTTCAAAGTCACGTCATTGGCGGAGTGCCTCTTGCTGGCGATATCGATTGCGATGGCAAGGCGGATCCCGTTTTGTTTAGCCGTAGAGACAGTTCATGGACTTTTCGCAAGTCCTCACAGAAAGGGTGGGAGAGTTTTTATTTTGGCCTTCCTGGGGATATCCCTTTTGTTGCCGATTTTGATGCCGATGGTTGTGGCGAGGCTGGCATATTCCGACCGAGTAGTGGGCATTACTATTTTGCGCAATCCTATGAAGCGGGAGAGCTTGGCGTTCCCTCGTTGCCGATTCAATGGGGGCTTCCCGGCGATAGGCCGGTAATCGTAAACGTAAATGGAGATGACATTATTGAGTATGCGGTATTTAGACCGAGCGAGATAGCCTTTTACGTACGACTGGAAGATGGCAATTATTTTCGCATTCCCTTTTCAGCAGAAAATCCACATTTTAGCTTAAATCCTCAAGCTTATATATCCAATTGGAACGTTCCAATGCCTGTTTCTAATCAGGGCGTATATCATAGGTTGATTCCTGGGGATTACAACAGGGATAATCAGTCCGAATTTGCGTTGGCTGAGGTAAACAGAAGTGCTGGCACGACGGCGTTTCATTTGAGGTATGGCGATGGCCGGCAGGCAACTTTTATGCTGCCGTCGGCCGGAGATGCCATGGTTCCAGCTGACTATGACGGAGACGGTAGAGTTCAGCCAGCAGTGGTATTTGTGCGATCCGATGCTGTGTTAGAGTGGTCTACTATGGAAGCCGATGGTTCGGTTACTAAAATGACATTTGGTCAAAATGGAGATCAGCCAATAGCGGGAGATTTTGACTGCGATGGCAAGGCTGACAGGGCGGTTGTTCGCAATATTAATGGGTATAAGTATTGGTTTTTTAGCTTTTCTAGAGGCGGAAATTTCGGTGATTATTTATTTGGCTTAGCTACTGATACGATCTACGCGGCGGATGTGGATGGCGATACATGTGATGAGCTCCTAGTGTCGCGCAATCTTGCAGGCGGATTACATTGGTATTACAGAGATATTTATGAGCAGGTAGATCACTACGTACAGTGGGGTTTGAGTGGAGATTCTCCGATTCCGCCAGCCGATTTAAACGGCGATGGTGTGGGCGATTTTGTAGTAGTGCGAACAAATGGGATGCAAAATACTGCTTTCGAGCGTTTCTCGGAAAACTTTTACTTGTCGGTTGATTTTGGCTTAAGTGGTGACATCTCTCTTACGGGAAATTTCTCTGGAGTTAATTATTCTGAGTTCGGCGTGTATAGGCGTATAGATTCTGATGCTGGGCCAGACACTTACTTTATTAGAACTTTTCTAAGTGGGCAAAATGTCGTTTCCTTTGGCCGAAGAACCTTGTTTGTTCTACGTCCTGACGGCAGTGTCGTAGTTCCGCATGGGTTTGGCGGTGATGGAGGAGGAGGTGGTGGTGGCGGCGGTGGATTGCCGCCGGCGACACCTGGATGCGTGCCTACGGCAGGTACGGCACACGACTTTAATGATGGGCGAGGTGGAGCAGTCTGGAAGCCTGAATCAGAGGGAGTTCCAAACCATGCTCCTGTTATGTTGTTGCCTGATTCGCCGTACTGTAGCTTGTATCGTTCTGGGGGCTTACGCGTTACGGTTCTTGGCTCTAGTGGCAGTGAGGTATCTGGTTTCCAACGAACGCATTGCAGTGGCGTTAACGGAGGTCGTCCGCATTTATATCTAAGCAAGACTGGTCATCAGTTACAGCCTTTCTCTCCGCTAACGATTAAGGTGGAGTATGAGGGCGTTACTGAGTGTCGCTCAGTGCCGGATCCGACGAGGCGCTACGATTAAATGAGGGTAGCAGAGAGGCTGCTTCGAGAATATCCGTTTTATCTGCAACCGTTCTTTTGGATGCAGCGGAAAAAATTCGGGCAGCTTCTTAATCCCGCAATGTTGTGGGCGAGAGTTCCTGGATTGTTTTTAGGAGTAGCTTTTTTTAATTCTGTTTTTTCTAGAAAAAATTCACTTCTCGAGGCTCCCTTGCGTTCGCTCGTAATGGTGCGCGTTTCGCAGATAAATCATTGCAAGTTTTGCGTGGATCTTAACTCCTATCTGCTGCTGAAAAAGGCAGGAAGCACGAATAAGCTCGATGAGCTTTTTAATTGGAAGGAGAGCGAAGCATTTGATGAAAGAGAGCGAGTGGCTCTGGAATATGCCGAGGCAATGACTTATAGCGATAGAAAAGTGAGCGATGAGCTTTTTTCGCGATTAAGGGAGGGCTTTGACGATGATGCGATTGTGGAGCTTACTGGATTAATTGCCTTTCAGAATCTTTCTAGCAAATTTAACAGCGCCTTAGATGTCCCGTCGCAGGGTTTTTGTAAGAGATAGTTCAATCGCAAGGAAATTGGTGCATATAGCATTTGCAAAAAGGATTTTTGTAAATGCTATAAATAACGCTTCATTCGAGTAACCAGTGCATGAGTAAAATAGCCTATAGTCCATTTTACTCATGAAAAAAATGGCGTCAAGGCTAAATTACCACCTTGGCGATTCACCAAATTAGGAAATTGTCAT
>JADLFC010000063.1 GCA_020845775.1 Deltaproteobacteria bacterium | reverse complement strand
GTCGTCCAGTGGGCGCGCAAGGGCATTTCGATGCAGCTCGAGGTGTATGCCGAGACTTCGAGGTTTGGCCTTCCTGCTGGGAAGAATGCCATAACGGCTTTTGCCGCACTTGGCATCATAATGAAGCTGGCGAACAAGGATGACGTTAAGGAGATCAAGAATCCTGACGGCTCTGTTACAGCGGAGGCTAGTGAGCAGCTGGATCCGGTTACTAAGGCCCTTGCGGTGGTGACCTCGGAATCGAAAGAGTTGGGGCGTAAGACATATAAAGACAGATGTGATGAAAAGGCACCTCCTGGTTCGAGGAAGCAGGAAGACCAGTGCAAATATTGGAAGTGGAGCCTAGATCGGGAGAAAGATTGTATAAAGCTAAGGGAGGCATGGGACGATAAGTGGTGGCAAGGGAGACATGTCGAGCATATTAAAAACCAATTGCTGCCAAGAATTGAAAAGCTTCGTAGGTTGCTGGCGGAGCATTGCGACTAGTAGACCTTAAGGCTTTTACTTATGAGAGAAAAAAGATGCCTCCAAGATGTCTTGGATGTTTATGCGGATCGGCGCATTTTTAATGACCCCGCGATCACAGTTCACAGTAGGGATTGTCTGGGTGACACTCTGCTACATGCAGCCTGCGAATCTGATGATTTGGAATCGGTAAGAATTCTAGTCAATGCCGGAGCAGACGTTAACGCGTTGGGAGAATGGGAGCTGACGCCTCTTATTGTTGCCGTAAGATACGGTAGTAGCTCGGAGTTGGTGGAGTATCTGATAGAGGAAGGCGCGTCTATAGAGGTAAGGGATTTTGACGACGATACTCCTTTACATATCGCTGCCCGGCGTGGCGTTGAGCACGTTAGATTAATTCTAGATGCCGGTGCGGATGTGAACTCCCGAGGCGATATGGGTATGACCGCCTTGCATGCTGCTGTGGATTATACCAACGACAGCATGGTTGCACTATTGGTGAGTAGGGGGGCGGTTTTACTAGAGGATGAGTTTGGCAGAACTCCTCTGTCTGAAGCAGATGAGAGGTGCGATGTATATGAGCGGATATGCGACGAGTTAGAGCAGTGTGCTAGACAGTCGAGCAGTATAGCGAATTGGTCAAAGTCTAGATCGGAGCCATCTTCAGTCGAGCAAGCTGTGGAAGGAATAAAATCCTTTAAGGACGTCTCTGCGAAGTTTAGAGCCTTTGGGCAGTTTGGCAAGGAAGGGATAACGGTTCACAGCAGGGATAATAGTGGTTTTACGCTGCTACACCATGCGTGCGGAGTCGGTGATTTCGAAGCTGCGAGGACGTTGTTAGGCGAGGGTGCCGATGTAAATGCTAAGAATAATCGGGGAACGACTGCGCTCCATATGGCGGCGGAAAAGGGCTATGACCGCATCGTTAAGCTGTTGTTAGAGAATGGTGCCGTTGTACAAGAGAACGAAGCTGGAGAGTCGCCCCTAGATTTGGCGACGAAGAACCGCGATATCTATCGAAGAATACTCGAGGAGCTAAGAAAGGTTGCAACTCCCTCCGTTTAGGTGCTAGCACGGGAAGCCCTAAGCTTCGGCTTTTGGCAAAGTAGTTGCAGAAAGCGGTTTCCCAATATATTTCAAATCACTCGGCTCGCCAGACAAAACAGAATAGATCTAGTCTATGAACAAGAAAATAAGATTATTATTCCTGATAATTTCCTTTGCCAGTATTCTGCTAATTGGCTTGAGATTTAAGAATGAACCCACTGGATATCTTCATAGCTGGAACCAGATTACTACTTTAGCAGTTATCAAGTCTATTGCCGAAGATATTGGTAATATTTTGTATCCAAAAGATGTGACCAGTTTGCTGAGCTGGCGAAATTCAGAAATTAATTCCACAGAGGATCAATTTACAATATACGAGGAATTTCCTTTGTATCATCTTGTAGTCGCATCTCTTTCTAAAAATCCTAAGACCCATATCCGTCTAGCTAGAGTGCTAACAATAGCTTTTCTTGGTGTATTCCTGCTTTCGATTTTTAATATTAGCAAAAATTTAGCAGGAACAAATCAAACAAATATTTTTTGCGTTTTGTCAGCTCTAATTTCTTTTCCAATTTTATATTATGGACAAGCAACGATGAGCGATATGCCAATGGCTGCTTTAATAGCGTACGCGCTTAGCTGTATTACAAATCCTCAATTTTTTCAAAAAACTAGTTGCTCTATTAAAGCAGCCTCAGCCATTGCATTCGCGGGATTATTTAAATCGTATGCTATCCTATTTGCACCACTGCTATTAGCTCTAGCAGTAGAGAGATCCTCAAAATGGAATCAAAAATTTCTGGCATGTCTTGGATCTCTGGCAGCAACTATACCAGTGCTCGTTTGGCATTATTTCTCATTTATGCAATCGGGCCATCAGGAGATGAATTCTCACTCGTTCTATAGAAAGCTAGAAATGCTTAGTAGTAGTGAATTCTATTTTGCTATTTTAGGGTATTTAATCAGATACTTGGGGATTCTTCCATTTCTTGTGCTAATTATTTGGATCATTGTTAAATATAAATCTTTAGATTGTTGTAACAAAAAATATTGGTGGGTAATGCCTTGGGTAGCCCTTAGTTTTATATTTCTTTTAGCTACTGCCGATAAAGTTATTTACCATGACTACTACATGCTAGTAATAATTGCTCCTCTATTCATAGCAACAGGGAACGCACTAAATTGGGCATGGGTTTATCTAGAAAAAATTAAATCGAGAAAGGACTTAGCCGTAGTTGTTTTTATTACGGCAATTTTCTTGACTTATGGTCTATCGATTAAATCGTTTATTAAAGCTACTAAGCCGAATCAGGATGTTCATGAGTGCGCGGAACTGATTTCTCAAGTTACAGACAAGGATGACTTAATAGTTACACTAGCCTCCAGTGAAAGGTATAATTCACTGGAGTACTTTAGTGCTAGGAAAGGATTTTCTTACCAAAGTGAATATCCTCTAACGGAATATATCAAATCCGGGACTAAGTATTTTGTCATCAATCTTTTAGTTGCAGAAAGAGCAAATCTTGATTCATCTATTCTTGCTCAACTAAAAGCTATGAAATTGATTGATAGCAAAGCAGATTTAAGAGATTTCAAAGGTCGTAAAAGAGTATGTGAAATATATGAGCTTCGCTAGGCATCTTTAAAAGAGTTGCTATTAAGTGTTACTCAAATACTCGGCATTGATTTATCCAAGCCGTCATTTTGCACTAGTATAAATGCCTATTGAAAATGCAGAATGGGTTCACCTCAGGCTTAGGATCGGAAAACGGCGATGCTGTTTTTGGTATAATTCTTGCTGTGGCGATCGAGGCGGTGCTTAAGATTGCGAGAAGTTAATTTTATTAGGTTATTTCAGTCTGTTTTTTCCTAAAATGGGTAGGCTGGTAATCAATTTAAACAAATGGACGAGACAAATGAAAATCTTATGTTTCTTGAGACTTAGTGTATTTTGCGTAGTTGTTTTTGCCGCTTATCCGCATGTTTGTGTTGACCAAGCTTATGGACAGCAAAGTACAAATATGTGGCAGCAGGTGCCTTTGAGAAGTGCTTTGCAAAAAAGCTTGGGGCTTTCGGGAGGGGAGGGTTGGCAGGCCGTTCAGGATATTAAATATGCGCCATCAGATCCCAAGATCCTTTATCTTATTGTTGACACATCAGGAGTATGGAAGAGCGTTGATGGCGGAAACAGCTGGAAAATGAAACCACGAGGATTTGGTTCGACTGGGGGGCAGTCAATTGGCATTAAGCCAAATAACTCGAATATCGTTTTTGCGGCTGGCTCGGATATGACTGTAGGATCAACCCAGCTTCCTGGAGCTCTTCAAGGCATTTATAGGACAAAAGATGGTGGGGAGAATTGGACATTGGTTAAGCAAGCAGCGATTTACAGAGATCGGCGTTCCAAGGGCGCTAATATGTTTGCTTTTTCCGGAACCGATACTGTGTATGCCGCTACGCATAATAGCGGACTTTTAAAATCGATTAATGGTGGCGATACATGGACGACGATTATACCTCAAACAATATTAATTGGTGGAGTAGCAATGGGCGGAATCTATGACATCGAAATTAGTCCGAGCAATCCATCGATTTTATACATGACTACGAATGCCGGGTTAGTCAAGGTCACTGATAGCAGTTCTGTGTCGAGCGCCAAGATTGGAAATGGCCTGCCACGTGCGCCTTACCAAGTTGAAATAAATAAGACTTACCCCTTAGTGATATATGTTTCAGTCGGAGTTGGTGGGGTTTATAAGTCCATCGATGGGGGTCTAAATTTCAGTCCCGCAAACAGCGGTCTCAATTTAGTGGACAGGGCTTATGATTTGACTGTAAGTCCGGCAGACCCAAATTACATCTATGTTACTTATAAAGATCCGGATTTAAACGATTCAAATTACGGCTTTTTCTACTCGCATAATGGAGGCGCTAGTTGGCAAGCGCCTGTTACTATGGACAAGGATGGCATAGTTGGGTCACTTATGGGAACTTGGTATACAGGACGAAAAGGACATTCATACAGCAGTCCAGTTGCCACTCATCCTACCAATAGAGATGTTGCCGTAACCAATAATCAAGCCGAAGAACCGATTATGACGAGCGATGGAGGGGTAAGCTGGAAATATTCTTCCACGGGCTACACAGGTTCCGCTTCCGGTATTATGAGCGCGGTCCCAATTGCTTGGGATAAAACTAACTCCAATAAGTTTGCTATGTTGTTTCATGATTATGGAGCGGTTTTGACGGATACTAAGGGTGATACCTTTCGGTCAATCCCGGCCGGCAGCAATACTTTTGTTGGAGTTTTAGAAGGCAATCTGATGGTTAGTGTAAACGGTTCTTGGGATATTCAAGGCGTAATTGTTTCAAGAGACGGAGGAAGTAGTTTTACCAAGATTGCCGGAACCGATGATAAATACAAAGCTATGTTTCTTCATCCTCAAAATAATAATATTATTTACGCGCAGAAGTTTAAGTTCGCCAATATTCAAACATCGAATGCATTTACTGCGCTATCGAGAAGCGTGTTGGCGATGTATCCGAAAAATGGCAACATCGTCTATTCTGCTGGCAGAGATGCGAATGATAATCATATAATTTACAAATCAATCGATGGCGGCATTAACTGGATTACGCCTTATCCTGCTCTCGTAGGCTCTTCGGCTGGATGGTTTTCTCAAATGGCCGTAGACCCCAATAACGAGAATAGGATTTATGTGATGATACCGAGTGGCGGAGGGGTTTATGTAATAACAAACACTGTGGCAAATGGAGGAACCGCTACACTAAAGAGCGAGGCAAACGGACTTTATAAGGATCAATTCGGAATTATTAGGCCGATTGCTGTGGCTGTGGATCCAAAGAGTCCTAATGTTGTCTATGTCGGAATGTTTTCTCCATTTGGAAATTCGAGCGGGATTTTTCGATCTACCGATTATGGCAATAACTGGATCAATATTACCAGGGATTATTTCGGTGTGCATTTAAATATAGATTCTCTCATAGTAAATCCGTGGGATAGCTATGTTTACATGGGTTCCATGAGGGGTAATTGGAAACTTCCACCACCGGGCTTAGTAACTGACAACACACCACCTGCATCGCCAACTGGATTGCGTGTAGTGCAGTGAAAAGGCAACTTAAGCAGTAGAATTGATGCAAATTAATTAGGCATCGGAGATAACTTTGATGAGCCTATTTAATGCGCTAGTACAACACCCGCGTCTTAATGCTCGTGGGCAGTTTGCTAATCATCTCGCTTACACTTTTCGATAGTTCTTTGTTTAGATCCATTATGAGGTAACCAATTTTATCGCGAGTGACTAAATACTGCGCTTCCACATTAGCACCAACGCTAGAAACGATCTCGTTTATGTGGGTAAGGACACCCGGAACATTCGAATGAACATTTAGTATCCTGTGAGTATCCTGTGAGGGGGTTAAACTGGCCTCTGGGAAATTAACCGCTCCAAGAGAATTTCCGGTGTCGACAAAATCTATGAGACTTGACGACACTTCTAGGCCAATATCTCTCTGGGCTTCCCGAGTGCTACCCCCAATGTGGGGAGTCAAAATAATATTTTCAACACCAGCTAGCTCGCACCGAAACTCTTCTTTGTTACTGCTGGGTTCCTTAGGATAAACGTCTATAGCAGCCCCTGCAATATGGCCACTCGCTATGGTCTGTTTTAGAGCTTGGAGGTTTACTAAATTTCCGCGGCCGAGATTAATCAAATATGAGCCCTTTTTCATCCGGCCAAACTCTTCGACATCCATTAATGGACGAGAATCCTTTTTTGCTGGAACGTGTAGGCTCACGAAATCGGACTGTTGCAATAGTTCAGAAAAAGAGCTCACTGGTTTTGCGCGACCCAAAGGCAGTTTTTTTAGCTGATCGAAAAAAATTACGTGTAAGCCCACAGCTTCAGCAAGCAGCCCAACCTGTTGTCCTATATGTCCATAGCCAACGATCCCTATAACCTTATTTCGCACTTCTATGCAGTTAGAGGCGCTCTTTTCCCATAAGCCATTATGCATTTTTGCGCTTGAGTCCGCTATTCTTCGCGCTAATGCAATCATATTGCCTACCGCCAATTCCGCCACACTCCTAGTGCTGCTAAATGGGGCATTAAAAACTGCAACTCCGCCTTTAGAGGCTGCTTCCAGCGGAACTTGATTAGTCCCAACACCAAAACAACCAATGGCCAACAACTCGCTGGCACGCTCCAAATGCTCTTGTGTAACCTTTGTCTTAGAGCGGATCCCGAGGATGTTAATATCTACTATTTCTTCCGCTAACTCTTCTGCCGAGAGCGAACGAGGAATTTCCCGTACCACGTAGCCACGATTCTCGAACAGTTCCTTAGCGCAAGAGTGAATATTTTCAAGTAGTAATACTTTTATCGGTTCTCGGTAGAAAATGCTTTTATTGGGCATGTTAATGTACTTATGATTAGTCAACCAAATTAACGGGCTTGTTATCGACCAAGCGTATTGTATATATTAATCGAAGGCAATAATCAAAATGTTCAAGATTATCAGGTGTTCATTTTGCACCTAGCGTTTGTAGTTCGTTTTCAAATTTCTCCACCAGTCCATCAAGTTCTTGTGTCTTAGAATCGAGTTTATCGTAAAGGCGCTGACATCTATCTCTACAGTTTTTTAGGTTTTTCGAAAGCTCGCCAATTTTATTCCCGTTGTTGTTTTGAGAATTTTGCAAAATCAATTCGAGTAGTTCCTTCTCATTTTTTTCTAATTCTGAAATTTCCGTCTCAATTTTGCCGATTTCATTCCTTAGTGGCACTAAAACCTGGTTGCGGCGAGTTGTTATCTCGGCCTTTTGTTGGCGCAAAAGCTTTTTGCTTTTTGAACTAACGGCTTCCGTTTCTCCATTGGCATTTGTTTGCTCGTCCCGCCAACCAATGCGTTTTAAAAAATCTACATATCTTCCCTCGAATACGAAAGCATCGCCGTTGTCGAAAACGACTAAGCGCGAAGCCAGTCTATGCAGCAGCATCTCGCTATGAGTTACCATAATTACGGCGCCATTAAATCGCTCCAGGGCCGTGCATAGCGAATTCGTAGATTCCAGATCGAGATGATTGGTCGGCTCGTCCAAAACAAGACAATTGCAGGGAGTTGCAAGTATTTTGCCGATTAGAACTCGACTCCGCTCGCCTCCAGATAATACTCGTATTTTTTTTAGCGCCGCATCTCCTTCAAACATCATGGCAGCACAAAGCGAACGGGCAAGACCTCGATTGCTGTTTGGCACTACACTTACAATTTCTTCTTCAACTGTTTTTTCTAGATCTAGGCGATTGACATTTGTCTGCCCGAAATAACCTAGCTTTAAGTTATCTGAATGAGTAATTTCACCAGCCGTGGGTTCTAGTTCCTTGGCGAGCAATCTAAGCAATGTCGTTTTTCCCTTGCCGTTTCTTCCGATTACTGCAATTCGATCCCTTTTTCCAACGCTGAGGGATACTCCAGAAAATAGAGGAGGGCTATTGCGATCATAAGAAAAAGATACGTCTCGCAGTTCCATGGGCCATTTTCCGGGGAATTCAGTCCATGCAAACTGAAACTCCAGTGACTTAATATCTTCAAGTTTAGCCGTCGTGGCAGTTTTCTCCAAAACCTTTAAGCGGGACTGAACTTGACGAGCCTTTGAAGCTTTGGCGCGAAAACGTTCAACAAACGCCTCAGTCTGCTCTCTTTTCTTTGTCTGATTTAGCCTGGTTTGTTCGTATATCTCCTCGTCTTTAAAAAGCTGCTCGTAATATTTAGCCGTGTCCCCTTTAACTTTTCGCACTTTGGCGCGATGAATGCCCATGATGTGAGTGCTAACTTGGTTCATAAATTCCTGCTCGTGAGTTACAAGCATAATCTCTCCTCTCCAGTTCTGTAAAAAGCGCACTAGCCACCTTACCGAAAGTATATCGAGGTAGTTAGTTGGCTCATCAAGTAACAGCAAATCCGGCTTAGAGGCTAATAGCTTGGCCAAATTGAGCCTTAACTGGAAACCGCCAGAAAAACTACGAGGGTCTTTAGAAAATTCCTCAACGGAAAAACCTAGGCCGAGTAGAATTGACTCGACATTGTAAGTATTTCCCCAGGTTTCGTCTGAAACATCAATTCCGAGGGATGCTTCTTCTAAAACAGTGCTTTTGGTAAAATTCAAGTGCTGAGTGAGATAACCAATCCTGTAGCACTGCGGTACAATTATCTGTCCTTCATCGGCAGTTTCAGTGCCCGCGATAATTCGCAGCAAAGTAGTTTTGCCATGTCCGTTTCTTCCCACCAGGCCAATCCTTTCATTTTTTCCTAGGCTAAAACTGACGTCGCTAAACAACACGTGATGGCCATAAGATTTATTGAGCTTTACTACCTGAATCATAAACAACAGAGAGCTTTTAAGGTTTAATATCGCTAAGTACGTATGACTGTGAAACCGCATTTACCAATTTGGCCGGGCAATCTACTACATCAGTCGTGTCCTCAAAATAGCTTTTTAACGCATTGCGCTTGGCTTCTCCGAAAAAAAGCGCAATTGCAAAGTTAGCTGCGGTGATTAAATTAGCGCTGCAACTCATGCGCTCTGGCGGTGGCTTCGGAGCGTTATTAATGATAATAAATTTAGATTCCGTGTCGGAAACTAAAAACCTATTGGGGAACAAGGCTGCAATGTGTCCGTCCTCGCCGACGCCTAAAATTATGGCTTCGAACCGTCCCCCAAGCAGTTCGAGCTCACGCTGATAACTTCTAATCCCTTCCTCTGGATTGGCGAGATTACAGCGAAATGGGTGTAGCTGTTGATTTGATAGAAAGCCCCCGTATACGAGTTGTTGAAAAAACTTGCCAACTGGTAAAAAATTGCAGTGCTCTGAATCTGGTTCAACTATGCGTTCGTCAATCAAAAAAAACTCAAGCCTACGCCAGGATTCTATGACCAACTCATCGCGCTTTTCTATCAACTTCTCAAGTATTGGAATAATACTACGACCGCCAGAAACTCCAATGACAAGTTGTTTCTCGTTACAATGGGACGAGACAAAATTAAAGAGCAGTGAAACAGCTTTTGTAGCTAGAGAATTAATATCCGTGTTGTAGATAAAGGATGCCGACATTTAATGTTAGCCTTGTATGTATGTCGTATTAGCTATTAAGTGGACTCATCTGTTGCCAGATCGGCAATATTAGTGTCACCGATATAGTTTTTTGTATTATCGGACTTCGCTGCAACTAACTTGGTTAATATTTCATTCATAAAATCGCACTCAGATTTAATGCTCATGACGTGAGTAACAAGCGATCTGGCTTCCTCCGGTTTATGTATAAGTTTGCCAATCTCCGACTCCAGCAAATGACATTTCAAAAGAATCGTAGTTACTGGTTGTCTCAAATTATGCGCCGCTGCGCCGGCTAGTTCGAGCATGGCGAGTTGTCGCTCTTTTCTAACTAGTGAATTTTGCGCATTTGTGAGTTCGTCGTTAAGTCTAGCCAACGCCTCCTTCTGCTTGTAAATTTGCTCAGTTAATTTTCGCGTTCTCAATAGAGCTTCCACTCTAGCTTGAAGCTCCTTAACATTAAACGGTTTCGTGAGATAATCATCAGCTCCACTCTGTAGACCTTCGACACAGTCTTCTACCTCGCTTAAAGCCGTGAGCATTAGTACTGGCACAAAGCGATCCGAGAAAGCCTGCTTAAACCACTTTACGAATTCAATTCCCGTAACCTCCGGCATCATTACGTCCATGACGATTAGGTCTGGAAGTTCCTTGTTGCAGTAATCCATGGCAGTCGCGCCGCTGTCAGCTTCAGCAATGATGTGTCCGCTTGCAGCAAGCGATTGGGCAATTATTGAGCGGGTATCCTTGTCGTCATCGCAGACGAGTATTTTAGCAAAATTCTTGGCGGAAAATATTTGATGTTTCATTTTATCTCAAGTAAAACTAATACCGTTTCCGAAAATGCTTTTTTAACGGTATAAACAATGCGACACATCCTTAATATATCAACGACGGAAGCACTAAAAGCATTTTTCTTTTCGCGCCTACTAATCGCAAGTATTGCAATTCTTTCCTCTCAGATAGTGCTCGAGAAGCACTATGCTAGAGAGGGTCACAATTATCACATGAATATAGATTTAAATCCAGTTAAGGTTTTGGATTCCCTGCGAAAGATTGCGCTTAGTGCGGATGCTTCCTGGTATGTTGGTATAGCGATTAATGGGTACGATGAGGCAGTTTCCCCGTCCGATAAGGCTCGCAACTGGACGTTCTTTCCGTTTTTCCCATTGTTGATGAAGTGTGCAAGTGCAATAGTTGGGAATCATCTGCTTGCTGGCTTAATCATTTCCAATGTTTGTTTTTTCTTTGGACTCGTGTTCATGCATCGGCTTCAATGCCTTTTGGGGCTTAGTGCAGCTAGCGCAAATCGAGCAATTTGGTTCGTTGCGCTGTATCCTACGAGTTATTTTTTTTCGGTTCCGCTCACTGAGTCGCTATTCTTCTTCCTATCGGTAGTAGCGTTTTATTATTTGCGGCGCGAAAAATATATCGTTAGTGGCGTTCTCCTGTGTTTAGCAATAGCTACGCGGCCAACGGGTGCTATGATGTTGCCCGCAGTGTGTATGGCGCTAAAGGAAAGAGGGATTTTGTTTACCAGACATGCTTTGGCATTCCTACTATTGGCTCCCATTGGAATAGTTGGATTTATGTGGCTCATGTACATACTTACTACGGATCCATTGGCCTTTTACCGCAATCAATTAGCCTGGGGTCGGGGTCAGATGAACTTGATGGGACTGTTTTCCGAAATAGTTGCGCATCCACTTAAGCTTATGATTGGCTGGAATTTTATTTTATTAAACCTAGGAAGTGGTGTTTTCGTTTTTGCCGCTAGTATTTATTTTTTGTTTAAGCGTCAATACACTTGGGCGTTATTTTTGATAGTGCCATTGGCGTTTATGCTAAACACTGGCACTGTTCAATCCATGGCGCGCTTTGCCATGGTGATGTTCCCCGCCTTTTTTGCGTTATCTGAATGGACGCGAAATGCTGTTTTTGATAGAGTCGTTGTGGTTACGTCAAGTGCATTGTTGGCGTTAATGACAGCTCTTTATGCACTGCATGTAACTTCAGCAATGGCGTGAAAGTCTTTAGTAAGGATTTTAAACATAATGCCCAAGTCACTTTGGGTGCCTTCCCCTGAAGGCGTCGCAACGGCTAACCTAACGGCCTTTATGGAGACTGTTAGCAACTCTTGGAATTGCAAGCTTTCCTGTTATAAAGATTTGTATAAATGGTCTATAGCTTACCCTGAGCAGTTTTGGCCTGCGGTTTGGCAATTTTGCGACATAAGGGCTAAGAAGCCATGGGACGAGGTTTGCGCGAATGGGCATAGTATGCGCGACGCCAAGTGGTTTCGGGGAGCTAGTTTAAATTTTGCCGAGAATTTGCTTAGGTTTAAGGATACCAAACCAGCAATTGTATTTGTTTCC
>JADLFC010000062.1 GCA_020845775.1 Deltaproteobacteria bacterium | reverse complement strand
TATCATCAAAACTTTAAGGTGCAAACGCGCGATCCTAAGAAGGTATATAGCGTGGATACGGGATTGTGGACCGCGGTTTCGCGCTCCATACATGATGATTCTACGCGCTTGCTGGAAAATATTGTATGCGTGGAACTCAGGCGTCGCGAGAAAGAGGTGTCCTATTTTAAGGAAAGATATGAGCTAGATTTTATTGTTAGCGAAAATTATAAACCCGTGGAAGCCATTCAGGTCTGTTACGACCTAAGCGATCCCGTCACCAGAGAGCGAGAGCTCAGGGCACTAGGCGAGGGCATGGATGTCCTAGGGTTGAACCGCGGAAGCATCATTAGCTATGATCACGAAGAGCGCCTCAACATAGACGGGAAAAATATCGATATAGTTCCCATCTATACGTGGCTTAGTTAGTTGCCTCGCGGTATAAATGCTTGTTTTTCTAGTGCATAGACGACCTTGCTTTAAGCGACTTCAGTTTCCACAGAGGCTCCGAGGGTACTTTTTGTAATTTTTTGGGGCGTTTAATTCTATGTGTTGCTCTCAGCGATAACAGTTGCTGCAAGTAACTTCGGCTTCTATTTCCTTGGTGGATGCAACCACCTCAGAGAGGCTTAGCACGTAGATAGCCTCCGCGTGCGCAGCAAGAGAATTTGGGCCGGAAAGTGCATAATGATTTCCCCCCGGCGTGGTCACGGTAACAACAACGTCACTTGCTCCAACCTCGCCCACATTCTTGGCAGTAATCTCTACGCGGTCAAGCCGGGTGTAGTATCCGGTGTTAAACGTTCCCCGCGGCGAGCTAAGGCGAACTCGCGTTTTCTTTTCCGCATTTTGTTGTGCTACCATGCTGGGCATTACGCATTCCTTTTCAAAGATCGGTGCCATATGGCAAACAACAGATCTCCACGTGCTTGCCGGTGCAAGCAATGAGAACATTATAAAAATAAGCGCGTTCATAGCCTGCCATATATCTAAAATTTGTTTATTTGACTACCCACCTAATAATTATCTTTCATTTCCTCTTCCTCTCGACCCCGACCGCATACAAAGCAGCAATTCTGGGCGAAGCGTTGTGAGTGAGAGAAATTGGCAATAAATTCGCTTGGCGGCAGTGAGATAGCAGGGAATTGCATAAATTGGCGTTGTTGACGGGCGTCTGTATAGAGGCCAAGCATGGTCAGGAGGTAGAAATTGAAGGCTGAAAACTGCGAGCCATGACCAAAATTGTGTTCGAGGCTATACCATTTACAAAAATCCTTTTTGGAAACGGTATACATCCTTTAAACTAATCTCCGCTATTAGTTGCGGTATTTACAAAAACAGGTGGCCGGATTTTTAGAATCAGTGGCCGAATTCTTTCAGAATACGCATTACCCTCAAAGTTAAGAATAAATAATGTAGAAAACATTTTTTGTATTAGCTACGTTTTCAGATCTAATTTTGTTGACTCCAAATGAGCGATTGCTATAAATAACTTGAAGTAGCGAACGAGGGAGAAATTATTTGTGACTAATTTTCTAGACGACGAGTTGAGTTCTAACAGAAAGACTGGGGAGCACATTATGGATTTGCCTGGAAGTATCTCTGGTTTGGAGCAGGATATTGCTCCTTCGAACTCAAAAATAGTTACTGCTCGTGGGACAGAAGAGGGTTTGGTTTTACGCATTGACGGTCGGGCTAATTGGGATAATATTTTGTCAGAAGTAAGATCCTTTTTGGGCGAGCGGAAGCGCTTTTTGGAAGGTGGGGAGATAGGGATTGAATGGCTCGATCGCTTGCCGACTAAGGAGCAAAGTTCTCATCTTGAAAGCCTTTTGAGAGAGCAATGCGGAGTAGAAATTGCCGGTCGAAAGAAAAAGTCGCCAAAGCTTACACTTACATCTGGGAAGAGTTCGCGACAGGCAGATGAGCACGCAGAAGTTAATCTCGCGCTAGAGAAAAAAGTTAAATCGGATAATTTTTTTGATGAAGCTAAAGGTGTCGAAAATCCTATATCGATGCTGGAACCTTTTGGTATCTATCCCAGAGGAAGTGTTCATAACCAGGACTCGAGCTTAAGTGCCGAAATACAGGTGTCGTCTCAGTCTCAAGGTCGCGGTGTAATGGATGCTGAAAGTTTAAAACGCGTTACTGATCTGTTAGGGGAGGAAGAGTTATTTGAGGAGGATGCCAACGCTCGAATTGTATATGGCATGCTTAGATCTGGCCAGCGCATAGAAACTCCATACACCTTAGTGATTATTGGGGATGTTAATCCAGGTGCAGATATTGTTGCGGGAGGCGATATAATAGTTTTTGGCAGCTTGCGCGGCACTGCGCACGCCTCAGCTTATGACGACGATTGTTTAAACAGAGTAATAATTGCGCTGTCGATGCAGCCCATGCAGCTTAGAATCGGTTCGGTGATTTCTAGAGGGAATGGAGAGCGGGGAAGAGGAGCTGAGATTGCGCGAATAGAGGATCGTCGCATTGTGGTAGAGGCGTTTAATTCGAGAGTATTTTCGCTAAGAAGTTAGTTTTTTTGTTTGAAGGATAGTCTGGCCCATTATGTTTCGGGTGCTCGTGCAGTAAGGAAAAAACACAGGGGAGTGAAATGTCAGGTAAGGCAATTGTAATCACATCAGGAAAGGGTGGCGTTGGAAAGACGACTACGACTGCGAACTTAGGTGCGGCACTTGCACTTAAGGGCAAGAGAGTATTGGTAATTGATGCTGATATTGGGCTTCGCAATCTCGATGTCATTATGGGATTGGAGAATCGCATAGTTTTTACCATAGTCGACGTAGCTAAAGGTGTTTGTAAGCCGCAGCAGGCCATAATAAAGTCCAAGAAGTCGAACAATTTGTTTTTGTTGCCAGCATCTCAGACGGATGAAAAGGATGTGTTGACTGAGCGCGAGTTTGCAAATGTTGTAAATAAGCTAAAGTCCGAATTTAATTTTATCCTTATAGACTCTCCTGCTGGCATAGAGCGAGGTTTCCGCAATGCCTGTGCTGGGGCTGATTCGGCGATTATCGTTACAACTCCAGACGTCGCGGCGATTCGCGACGCAGATCGTGTTATCGGATTGTTGTCGGCGCAAAATATCGATGCGCGGTTGTTGATTAATAGAGTTGACAAAGACATGGTGCGCAAGGGAGATATGTTGTCTCCGCAGGATGTCATTGACATTTTAGGGATAGAACAAATTGGCATGATAGACCGCGACAATGCCATAATTGTTTCTGCCAATACTGGCGAGCCAGTAGTTTATAATACAAAGATTTCGGCGGCCGGCCGTGCGTATATGAGAGTGGCAGAGCGATTGACAGGTAGTCCGGATGTCCCACAGGAAGACCTCAATATCGGCTTGGGGCTTTGGGCAAAGTTAGGAAAGCGCCTCAGAGCAGCGTAAGTGTAAGAGAATGTATTTGGGGTAGCCGTAATAATTAAAGTAAATTACTTAAGCAGGGGAAAGAGGAGTGATTGGTAATTTAAAAAACATACTGTTCAAAGGGCACTTTAGCAAGGTCACGGCGAAGAACAGGTTGCAAATGGTGCTTGTTCAGGATCGTGCCGGACTTACTCCTCAGGCAATGGATCTATTTAAAAAGGATCTGTTGGAGGTGATTACTAAGTATTTTGTCTTAGAGCGAGAGCAGCTAGAAGTAAACTGGGAGCGCGATACAAATAGTACCGCCTTAATAATCAACACGCCAGTTATCGGCAGATCGATGAAAGCGAAGGCCGTGGCCGCTAGTTAAGTTTCCTCATTTTTGTCTGCCAGTCGCATGCACAGCGAAAACTGTGGTACTATGGCAGGGGTCATGGGCGTCAGGGCACGGTTTTTATAGCTAGATTAGCTTTGATCTTAATCATTATTTCTTGTCTTAGTCGATTAAGAGTTCGTTTACCTCGTGTTCTGTTAAGAACTTCATGTTTAAATCTCGTCCAATAACTGCATTAGTTAAATTTCCTTTGTAGCTCGTTAGCGAACGGCGAAGTGGTGGAGATTTTCTAACGGCACCCGTAATTCCAAGGCCAGCAATTCGCTGTATCCACAATAATGTAGAGTTAGTTAGTGCGATGGTAGAAGTTCGTGGCACAAGTGCCGGCATGTTAGTCACGCAATAATGCACCACATCGTCTTCGACAAATGTTGGATTAGAAATAGTAGTGGGCCTACTAGACTCCGCAAAACCACCTTGGTCTATGCAAATGTCCACTATTACCGAGCCCTTTTTCATTGTCGTAAGCATTTCACGCGTGAGAAGTTTAGGCGCCAAAGCCCCCGGAACGAGCACGGACCCAATTACCAGATCGGCCTCCGCTATTTCTCGTCTAAGGGTATCCGGCGTAGAAAAGAGAGTTTTCGTTGGAGGAATTCGTTCAGCAAACGGTTGAAGTTTTTGGGGGTTAATATCCAAGATGGAAACCTCGGCTCCAATTCCTAAGGCCACTCTAGCTGCATTGCTTCCGGCAGCACCCGCACCGACAACTACTATTTTCCCAGGTTGAACTCCCACGGCACCACCAAGCAGTACGCCACGTCCTCCGCAGTTAGCCTGCAATGCGTATGCGCCACATTGTATGGAAAGTTTTCCCGCTATGACGCTCATTGGTTCTAAGATCGGTAACCGGCCGTCATCAAGTGTCACTAAATCGTAATCTAAGCCTGTAACTTTCTGTTCTACCATTGCTTTTGTGAGTTCCGGTGCAACAGCAAGATGCAAGAAACAAAAAACCGCCAATCCAGGCCTAAAAAAACCAATCTCATCGGGAGAAGGCTCTTTTACCTTAACTAGCAGCTCGCACTGACCCCAAACTGACTTGAGATCCGGCACGATTTCAGCGCCGGCAGCCTTAAAATCATCGTCTGAAAACCCACTTAATGCCCCAGCTTGGGTTTCGAGAAGGACTCGATGGCCCAGATTGGTTAATACCCGCGCACCATCGGGGATGAGCGCAACTCTTCTCTCGTCTGGTTTTCGCTCTTTTGGAATTCCTATAATCATTAGCCTTATCCTCGCTTAAAGGAGTCTTTGGACTACAAGGCGATATGCCTATTATTATTCCAATAATATACATTAAGCTTATTTTCAACAGTCATATATCGTCAAGGAGTCGTCCGAATAATAAATTTCTAGGGACTGGAATAATTGTGATGCTTGGTGTAAGTAACTTTGGAGATTAAAATCTACAAAAACCTGTTGTTCCTTTTTGAGAAATGAATGCTTGCATATGGCTGCCTTAGTAATTAGTGGCAAGGAATTGGCTCAGGACGTGCTCGGGCGCCTCAAGTCTGAGGTCGCAAGTTTAACGGTTGCTTTGGGTAGAAAACCACATCTAGCAGTGGTGCTAGTCGGAGAGGATCCGGCTTCAAGAGTTTATGTAAAAACCAAAACTGCTAAAGCTTTAAGTATTGGGATGGAGACAACTGACGTAGTAATACCTGGAAGTATTACCAATGAAAGTTTACAGGCTAAACTTGCCGGACTTAGCGCCGAACGCAATCTCGATGGAATTTTGCTACAGTTACCACTGCCGAATGGGATAGATGAGCTAGCTGCGCTGCGCTGCATAGATCCTAGCTTAGACGTCGATGGCTTGCATCCGCTAAACCAGGGGCTTTTATTGCGCACTAGAAATCATGGCGACGAAAAGCGAGAGGGCTTTAAGCCCTGTACGCCTCTTGGCGTTATGGCTCTTATAGATCGCGCTCGCGAGGAGCTCGGATTATCTAAAAGTTTAGATGGCTTAAAAGCGACTGTCGTTGGCCGCTCAGTGCTGGTGGGTAAGCCCGTTGCAATGATGTTAGTAGACAGGAACTGCACAGTTTCCTTGTGCCATTCAAAAACTCTGGAGCTCGACAAAGAATGCCGCCAGGCAGATATTTTAGTCGCGGCGGTTGGAAGGCCAAAAATGATTAAGAGTAGCTGGATTAAGCCGCATTCAATAGTTATCGATGTTGGCATCAACAGAACCGCAGAAGGTGAGCTCGTTGGTGATGTGGATTTTATTGAAGCGAGCGAAGTTGCTCAGGCTATAACTCCAGTCCCGGGAGGAGTTGGGCCCATGACCATTGCAATGCTTTTAGCAAATACTGTAGAGTCAGCTCGTAGGAAGGTTTAATTCATGAGTTTGTTATCTGAAATTCCAACGCTATCGCGCACACCGCTTTATCCCTGTCATCAGGAACTACATGCAAAGTTTACAAGTTTTGGTGGCTGGGAGATGCCGGTGCAATACAGTGGTGTAACGGAAGAGCATTTGGCAGTTCGCAATGAAGTTGGGCTCTTTGACGTAAGTCACATGGGAGAAATTATCGTCGATGGCCCAAAGGCGCTTGCCTTCTTGCAGCGCGTTACTAGCAATAATGTAGAGGTATTGAAAATAGGGCGAGCGCAATATTCGTTGCTGCTAAATACGACTGGTGGCGTGGTCGATGACATTATCATATATCGCCTTGCGCCCGAGTCCTATTTGCTTTGTGTAAATGCCTCTAACACTAATAAGGATTACCTCTGGCTAAGTAATCACAATGACGAAAACGCTAAGATCGAGAACAGATCTAACGAGTTTTCGCAGGTGGCCATTCAAGGTCCTAGGGCAGAAGAGGTATTATGCAATGCTCTTGGAGTGCATGACAATTTATTATCGGCTACAAACTTGACTTCGTTTAGCGTGACAGAGTACGTGCCATCAGGAGGCCGCTTAAATGGCGTTAAGCTGGTTATCGCTAGGACGGGATATACTGGCGAGGATGGCTTTGAGATATTTTGTCTTAACCATGCAGGTCCAATGTTGTGGCGATTGCTAATAGATGTTGGCAAGCCTTACGGCTTGAAGCCGGTTGGCCTAGCTGCGCGGGATACTTTGAGGTTGGAGGCCTGTTATCCATTGCATGGGCACGAGTTGCGGGATGACGTGAGCGCGTTACAGTCGGGCGTGGGAAAATATATAAAGTTTGATAAGCCCGCTTTTATCGGCAAGGACGCATTGCTGAGACTGAAGGAAGGCGGAATTTCACGAAAATTGGTTGGCGTGGAAGTCACTGGCCGCGGAATTGTGCGCGAGGGCGTAAGTCTTTTTTCTGGCAAGGAAGTTGGCGTAGTGACTAGTGGAACGAAGACGCCGAGTATTAGCAAGCCCGTAGGGCTTGCGTTTGTAGATGTAGATAGGTGCGAAGTTGGCACTGAGTTAGAGGCGGATATACGGGGAAAACGAGTTAGTGTAGTAGTGTGTAAGATTCCTTTTTATGTAAGGGCAAAAAAATATGGGTCTACCAGCTGAACTTAAGTACACATCCGAGCATGAATGGATGAGAGTTGATGCGGGAAAGGTCGTAGTTGGGATTACTGATTATGCTCAGCAGGAACTGGGCGATGTCGTTTTTGTCGAGCTTCCGGAAGTTGGAACAAAGGTAACAAAAGGGCAGTCATTTGGGACTGTGGAGTCGGTTAAGGCAGTTAGCGATATATATTCTCCGGTCGATGGAAAAGTTGTTGAGGTAAATGCAGCAGTTGTTGATAAACCTGAACTAATTAACACGGCGGCGTTTAGCGAAGGCTGGATGATAGTTATTGAGCCAGTTGATATTGGGCAGATTGAAGGGCATATGGGTGCCGATGAGTATAAGGCGTATTTAGATGAAGTCTCTAAGTAATCTCGTTTCGGATCAGTCAACTTCGTTCGTTCGCAATCACGTTGGGCCGGATGATGGGCAAGTTCAGAGCATGTTATCGGAGCTTGGCGTATCGTCGATTGACGAGTTAGTGGATAAGACCGTGCCAAGTGGTATTCGGGCAAAAGAGCCGCTAAATCTGAGGCCAGCGGCTAGCGAGTTTGCAGTGCTTGGAGAACTGCGCGAAAAGGCAAAAAAGAATATTTGCAGCCGATCTTTTATCGGAATGGGGTACTATGAAAGCATAAGTATTCCAGTCGTGCAGCGCAATATTTTGGAGAATCCTGGGTGGTATACACAATACACGCCTTATCAAGCAGAGATATCTCAAGGTCGCATGGAGGCGCTGATAAATTTCCAAACCATGATAGCTGATTTGACGGGAATGGAGCTTGCAAATGCATCCTTGTTAGATGAGGCCACGGCTGCTGCGGAGGCTATGACTTTTTGCCATCGCATTAAGGGTAGCGATACAAAGAATGCTTTTTTTGTGTCTACTAACGTGCATCGGCACGTCATTGACGTAGTTAAGACGCGCGCTAAACCTTTAGGGATCGACGTCGTTGTCGGAGATGATAGGAAAACAGAACTTTCGCAGCGTTTATTTGGTGCCTTAATTCAGTATCCAGGAACGCACGGCGAGGTCA
This sequence comes from Deltaproteobacteria bacterium, assembly GCA_020845775.1. Classification (NCBI taxonomy): domain Bacteria; kingdom Pseudomonadati; phylum Myxococcota; class Myxococcia; species Deltaproteobacteria bacterium. Next base: position 5,675 of record JADLFC010000062.1, on the reverse strand, counting down.
GGGATTGGAGTGGTTTCTGTGCTAGTCTGCATGTCCATAATGCTCTGGTTGTAGTTGCCGCGGATCTACTTAGTTTAGCTATTCTAAAAGCTCCTGGGACTTGGGGAGCGGATGTAGTTATCGGTAGCTCGCAGCGGTTTGGCCTTCCGCTTGGATTTGGCGGGCCACATGCTGGGTATTTTGCGACGAAGTTAGAATACCAGAGACAGGTTCCGGGGCGAATTATCGGCGTATCGAAGGATGCAGCTGGCAACAAGGCCTTTCGCTTAGCTCTACAGACCCGCGAGCAACACATTAGGCGAGAGAAGGCTACTAGTAATATATGCACCTCTCAGGTTTTACTTGCAGTGATGGCGTCGATGTATGCCGTTTATCACGGCCCAGAGGGATTAAGAAGTATTGCGGAGCGAATTCATCTTCTCACCTCGTTGCTTGCAGCGGGACTTCGCAAATTTGGTTTGTCTTTAGGCGAGAGTGGTCAGTTTTTCGATACTTTGCAGGTCATGGTTCAATCCTCTAGTCAGAGAGATCAGATTATAAAGCAGGGTCGCATCGCCAAGATGAACTTTCGCATCTTTGAGAGCGATAGTATCGGTGTATCTCTTAACGAGACGACCACTTTGTCTGATGTGCAGGAGATTTTAGAAGTTCTTGCTGGAAGCAAATTTTCGCAGGAAGATTTTAACAGGCTAAAGGAGTCGGCAAGTAGCGATTTGGACGTTCAAGTGAGGCGCGACACGCCTTATCTTACTAACGAAGTCTTCAATAGTTATCATTCAGAAACCGAACTGCTGCGCTATATAAAGCGGCTAGAAAACAAGGACTTGTCGCTTACTACGTCTATGATTCCACTGGGTTCATGTACGATGAAGCTAAATGCTACATCAGAAATGTTTCCCGTTACCTGGCCCGAGTTTGCGAATCTCCATCCATTTGCGCCCGTAGCGCAGACTCAGGGATCGCTAGAACTAGTTGCTGAACTAGAGCAGATGTTGGCCGAAGTTACGGGATTAGCCGCGGTCTCTTTGCAGCCGAATGCCGGTTCTCAGGGCGAGTATTCGGGATTGCTAGTAATTCGCGCCTATCACCAACATCGTGGCGAGGGGAAACGAGACATTTGTCTAATTCCGCAATCGGCGCATGGAACGAATCCAGCGACTGCAGCTCTTGCTGGGCTTGAGGTAGTTGTCGTTCGCTGTGACAGCGCAGGGAACGTAGATGTTGCGGATTTGAGGGCGAAGGCCGAGGAATATAGGGATAGGCTTGCTTGTTTGATGATCACCTATCCGTCTACTCATGGGGTTTTTGAGGATAGAATTATTGAGATTGTCGAAGCCATTCATGATTGCGGTGGTCAAGTATATATGGATGGAGCCAACATGAATGCGCAAGTTGGTTTGTGTCGTCCTGGTGACTTTGGTGTAGACGTTTGCCACTTAAATCTTCACAAAACTTTCGCCATTCCCCATGGAGGAGGAGGGCCTGGAGTTGGCCCGATTGCAGTAGGAAGGCATTTGCGGGAGTTCTTGCCAGGGCATTTTGCTAGCGATTGTGGGGGCAAGTTGTCGATTGGTTCCGTATCGCAGGCGCCTTATGGGTCCGCAGGTATATTCCCAATTTCGTGGGCATATATTCGCATGATGGGACCCGAATCGTTACGGCGTGCGTCTCAGGTGGCAATTTTAAATGCGAATTATATTGCTCACAGGCTTGAGAAATATTTTCCAGTGCTTTATCGCGGCAAGCAAGGTTTTGTGGCGCATGAGTGCATTTTGGATCTGCGTGGGTTTAAGAGGGCGATTGGGATTGAGGCGGCTGATGTTGCCAAGCGGCTGATGGATTATGGCTTCCACGCGCCAACGGTTTCCTTCCCCGTGGTTGAGACTTTAATGGTTGAACCTACCGAGAGTGAATCAAAGGAGGAGCTCGACAGATTTTGCGATGCGATGATTCTTATTAGACAAGAATTAAAAGATATAGAAGACGGCAAGGTCGATAAGCAGAATAACGCAATAAAAAATGCCCCGCATACGGCCCAGATGTTAGCAGTTGAGGAATGGAACTATCCCTACAGTCGCGAGCAAGCGGTTTATCCAGCACCTTGGCTAAAGGTGCACAAGTACTGGCCAGCAGTGCGTCGAGTGGATAATGTTTATGGGGATAGGCACTTATGTTGCGTAGTGGAGTAGATAGTTTGGTCTTGTTCCAAATGCTCTTTCCAAATTGTCTAACTACTTGGCAATTCGGTGCCGCGATTTATTATTTCTAGATATCGGGCGTAACTAAAAATGCGGTTGCGCTTTTGGGTGGTAAGTTCATTAACGATACCAAGCCTTTGGAGATTAATTAGAGCCTTGTTTACGGTAGCAGGGGAGATGCCTGTTTTTTTCGCCAAAGCACGCGGAGTTATGATGGGATGCTTCATCAGCGCATGGTGCACTGCTAAAGTCGATGTCGCAGCGCGGCCGATGGTGTTGATCTTATTTCGATCCATTTTTGACATATCAAAAAGTTGCCCGGCCGTCTCAATCGCTTGGTTTGCGGTGACGATAACTGCATCGGCAAAAAAATCGAGCCAAGCCTCCCAGTCGCCAGTCAAACGCACGTTGTTTAAAAGCTCATAGTAATACTGGCGGTGTGTTTTAAAATAAAGGCTCAGGTAAAGCATTGGCTTTCTTAGCACTTTCTCTGCACACAATAGCAATGTAATCAGCAGTCGACCCAGACGTCCGTTGCCATCGAGAAATGGGTGAATTGTCTCAAACTGCACGTGAAACAGTGCTGCCTTAAGTAACACCGGCGTTACTTGTGCTGTGTCATGTAAAAACAGCTCTAACTTGCCCATGCATTCTAGCACATTCTTTGCGGGCGGCGGCACGAAGGCGGCGTTACCGGGTCGTGTGCCGCCAATCCAGTTTTGACTGCGTCTAAATTCTCCTGGCAATTGGTGACTGCCTCGACCTCTAGCTAAAAGCACTTTATGAATCTCACAAAACAGTCTTAACGAAAGCGGTAGCCCTTGTTCTAGAAATTCTAAGCCTCGGTTTAGGGCTGCTACATAGTTACTAACCTCCGAGACATCATCAATAGGGACACCTGGTATTTCGTCCAACTCAAACAACAGTAGATCGGCAAGCGAAGACTGCGTTCCCTCAATCATCGAGGAAAGCACGGCCTCTTTGCGAATATAGATGTAAAGAAATAGCGAAGTATCGCCCAGTAAGGCCGACACGCTATCCAAGCGCCCTAACGCAAGAAGTGCCTCGTCGAATTTTTTTTGCAACTGAGGCGTCCAGTTTATTGCTGGTCGTGGGGGAAGTGGTGAAGGCACAAAAGCTCGAACAGTTTCACCTGTCGTCGAGATAACCACATATTTTCCCTGCAGATCTCTTCTCATTTTCTTCGTCTTAAGCCTAAAATAAGATTTTCATTTATTTTAACTTAATACCTTATCCTAAAATATGATGCTAGTGTCTCCAGTAATTTTACAAGTTGCAGGTATAGGAGAGTATTGTCATGTTCATTTGTTTTTATTTGTAATGTCGAGGTTATTCCAGGTTTTTTATTTTTCGTTGTCGTATAGTTTTCAAGTCAGTTTTAGAGCAGAATTCGTGTAAGTGGCTCAAACTAAGAAGAAAGTTGGCGTGCACTAATTTAACTGTGCTGCGGCATGATGGGCATGGAAGAACATTGTCAGCGCTTACACGATCGTTATTTTGTGCGTAAATAGTGTTTATTTCTTTCTGCGAAAAATTTTGGTGCCACCTGACGTTACTCATTGTAGTGTTTATTTGCACGATGATTAGCTTGGCTCAGTTGGCCGAAGTATTTTACCCGCAATTTAAGAGATGAACGAATATTTATGAAAAAGTTAAAGGAAGGAAAACTTATCATTCGGATGTTTTTGCTGCTCATGCTGGCCGTTTTGGTAAGCCCGGCTTATGCAGACTCCCCTGAGAAGGCCTGGGAAGTAACGTTGAGCTCCGATTTTATGTCGGACTACATGTTTCGCGGCTTTAATTTTCATGACGGCGCGTGCATTCAGCCAAGCATAGGTGCCACCTATGCGCTTGGCGACATTGGCTTGCTTGGGGGTAATGTGTGGGCGCATCTACCAGCTGAAGGCGATCACCAAGACGAAAAGTTTACAGAACTGGACCATACTCTTCGCTACGATATGGAATTTGGGCCAGTTAGCTTCGGGGTTGGGCATCTCTGGTATACTTACCCTAGAGATTCCGACGATATCGAAAATACGGCCGAATACTTCGCTTCAGTTTCCTTGGATACAATTTTAAAACCTTACTTAGCATTCTATAATGACTACGATCTTTTTGACGCACAATATTATCTGCTCGGATTTAGCCACACCCTAAATTGGGCTGTTCTCGGCGATGGTTTCAATGTCACCCCCTATGTTGACTTTGGCTTTGGGTCAAACGCTGAAAAGGTATATAGCGATGACAGTGGTTTAATGCATGTAACTTATGGAATGTCCTTTGCTCTTGCGCTAGGAGATATTTCGGTTACTCCGAAACTGAGTTACACGAGTGCGGTTGACGATGCAACCGTAAACGAATTCTCATTAGGTATATCGTTTATCTACAGCATCTAGCAGCTACCGTTACTTAGGGACATCCTCGGCGTTCCAGTGTTTCCTTTTTTTTACTTAGGGACATCCTCGGCGTTCCAGTGTTTCCTTTTTTTTAGCTGGAACGCCGTTACTCCTTTTTTTCTAGCTGGAACGCCGTTACTCCTTTTTTTCTCATTTCTTGCCACATTGACGCGAACGTTGCCGATAAGATTTGACGTGGCTGAGCGTAGCGGGCTCGGAGTCACATATGACTAAATCCTAATAGGTAATTTAATGCGCCATTTATTGGCTGCTAGCGTAGAGGTGTATCAGCAATGGGAAGAAATCGTAGATGTTTTGTTAATAACACTTGCCTGGAAGTAAGCTTTAGAGCGGAGGAAGGCTTGCCGTTAATTGCAGCGGCGTATATGCGCGTGATTCTTAAAGGAATCATTGCTAAGGCTTTTGAGCTCTACGACATAACCGTATGCCACATGCTAGTTATGTCTAACCATGTCCATGGGATTTTGGTAGTGGAGGATCCTGAATGTGTTAAAGACTTTGTTGGGTATATTAAGCGGGAATCGGCCCATGCGATTAATCGCTTACTTGGCAGGAGAAAGCGGACTATTTGGTGTGAGGGATATGCTGGCACAGTTATCTTGGATGCGGAGAAAGCTATTGAGCGGATAGTGTATTTGTATACCAATCCGCAGGAGGCTGGATTGGTGGAAAAGATTGAGGATTATCCGAATTTATCAACCTGGGAGTATTTCGTTTCTGGTGGCGGAGAGTTAAGGGCTAGGAGAATTCCTCGTCATTCCATATCGCCGCTTCCTTCTAAGGATCTTTCACTTGCAGAGCAGCAGCAATATGCATGTGAACTAGAAGAGCAGGGCGAGGAAGAAAGTGTAATGTTTATAGACCCGGATGCGTGGATGCGCTGTTTCCCGGAGCTAGGTGAATCCGATTGCGAGTCCGTAAATCGCACGATAGTAGAGCGCATAAGAGCAAAAGAGCTTGCCTTTTCGAGAAATCGAGCAAAGCCTGTTTTTGGAGCACATGCCTTGCGCATTGAAAGGATGAATAAGCCTCACGTTCC
>JADLFC010000061.1 GCA_020845775.1 Deltaproteobacteria bacterium | reverse complement strand
TATACCGTTTCCAAAAAGTAACTTAAATATTTTACTTTTTGGAAACGGTATTTGTTGTTTATTGGCAAGTGCTTACGCACTTGCTGTTTATACCATTTACAAAAATCATTTTTGTAAATGGTATAAATGGTATAAAATGACAAACCAGAACCTACTTTATTATCGCAAGAATTAAGGCAGATGTTCACAAAATTTTATTTCTTAGAAATAAAATTGCAGTCCCTAATATAATATCTAAGCGGAAGCTCGGTTCCTTTTGAAATTCCTATTCTGGTGGTGCGTAATATATCGATTTCTTGGGAATTGTATTTTTGAAATTCACTGCTATCGCTAGACATTAGCTTAAGAGCCCCCGACATTAGAGTTTGGCCATCATGGCGCTTATCAATTCCCATTGCCATCACTAATTTGCCAGGGCCATTGCAGAGTGTTTTTAAATCGCTTGTGTTCCTGTGGCGCTCCATCAGCGAAATTCCCTCGATGGGTTCAAGGGCGCGGATAAGGACAGCTTCGCCTTTTCCCTTCTCGGCGGTAACTACATTGAAACAATAATACATGCCGTAGACAAGATAGACGTAGGCTCTTCCCGCTGGGCCAAACATTGAGGCGTTCCTATTCGTCATGCCCTTGTGTGCGTGGCAGGCGGGATCGCCGTCGCTGAGATAGGCCTCCGTTTCAACTATGCGACCTACAACGCGCCCATAAGGCAAATCGTGAACTAAGAAAGCTCCCAGGAGTTCTTGAGCAATGACTTCAGTCGTTCTTGCAAAAAAATCCCGTCGTAAGATCATTTGGAAGTGTCGTAGATACCAATGAGATCGCGAAAGCGAAACTTTAGAACGTCTAATAGCATAGCCATAGAGTCGACTAGTAAATTAACTTTTGAGCCTGGGATGTTTGTCCAATTAATGGGGACTTCTATGATCTTAAAGCCACCCTTTCTGGCTATAAAGAGTATTTCTACGTCAAATGAATAGCGATCGGCACGGGCGCGACTAAAGGCGTATCTAGCTGCCTCCTGCGAAAATAACTTAAATCCGCACTGAGTGTCTGCAATTTTGGGAAGTATAATAAAGTTTACTAAACCGTTAAAAATCCGGCCTAACGCCTTTCGGTAAAAAACCGTTTTTACAGATGTATCCTTAGAGTATAGCGCCCGAGAGCCTATTGCGATGTCGGCTCCATTTTTGATTGCCGCTTCTAGCTTTTCGATTTCCTTAATTGGCGTCGCGCCATCGGCATCGTTATACAATACGCATTCCCCGATCGAATTGTATATGCCGAAGCGGACGGCGTAACCTTTGCCTCGGTTATATGGGTATGTCAAAAGTCTTATGTTTTTGTGTTTTGCCTCAAACTCTCTTACGCGTTCTGACGTTTTGTCCAAACTTCCATCATCCACTACCAAGACTTCAAATATGGTGTCACGGCCATTAAAATATTCTACTATTGAGGCAAGAGTTTTTGATATTCTATTTTCTTCGTTATAGGCAGGTATGACGATCGACAATTTCACATCGCTAGCCTTATCCTTCTTGTGCCATTCGCTCGGAGGAACACGGCTCATGTTTAGCGCAGTGTCATTATCGCTTTTTTGCGTCGAGTCGCCTTCGTCTGTTAACTCATTTTCTGATTCCAAATCCTTATCTTCCGGCAAATGACCTTTCATCTGTATAAGAAAGAACAACAGTCCGGGGAACCCAACTACGACAAACTGTATGAGATGCTGACTTGCTACCATAGCAAAAGCAGTTTCCCTAGATATGCCTATTTGAACGAGAGCTAATGTAGCAAATGCTTCAATTACACCTATGCCACCTGGTGCGGCAGGGATTAGCGAGCTGAAATTGACGGCTGCGAGAAAAAGGCTGAGAGCTCCAACTGTCATTTTCATATCGAATGCCGCCGATACCTGGTAGTAAGCTGCGAGCTCTACGAGCCAGACGATAAGCGATGAAATTGCAATCAGCGTTAAGCGCGAGGGCCGACGCATCGGTTCTAAACCGTCTATAAAGCGCCGGGCGCGCACTAGTGTGTAACTAGACAAATGACCCGAAAACAGTCTCCCAAGGCGATCGAGAAGAGAGTAGGCTAAATTGCTTTTAACCAATAAAATGGCAGTTAATAAAGCCGCTACGCCGAACAAATACGAGACTAAATAAATCTCGCGTCCTTGCGCAATTTCGGCAGGGTTTGCCCCAATGGTGAACAGGATGGAAAAAATGGTACTAATCATCACCCCGTCGGCTAATCGCTCACCGGCTATAGTTGCTAAAACAGGTGTGCGAGTCTGTTTCGTGGCCTTTGCTCCAAGATGGGCCCTTATTATCTCCCCTAAACGAGCTGGCAAAATGTTATTCATAAAAAAACCAACATTAAGACAGCGAAATGAAGCTGAAAACGAAGGAGGATTATACTTAAAGAAAAAAGGCCAGCGCCATGAACGGAGAGCGTAACTTGCTGATGTGAATGCTAATGCGAGGACTAGATTAAACGCGTTGACGGATTTAATTTGATTGAATACTTCTTCCCCTTCTATGCCTTGAGCTATCCACAAGAGCGCGACCGCAGATATAAACACGCAAATTGCATTAGCAAATTTATGTCGCCGACTCATGCAACAAAGCTCTCCGCAATGTGTTGTCTAGCAGAATTCAAGCGCAAACTGCCAAAATGTTTAGAGCGCGAAATGGTCAGAGCATCTACGCTAATAGCGCCCGCATCGAGCAAGCACCAGGCCGCAGACCAAAGACTAGCTCCTGTAGTCATTACGTCATCGATTAAAACTATTTTCTTTCCCTTAACTACCTTCCCTCGTGCCGCAAAAGCGGATTTTGCGTTCTGAAAGCGCTCTTTGTATCCCAGTTTTGCCTGCGCAAGGCGATTCGTCGGCGAATACAGTGCCTCAAGGCTTGCACTAACGCCAAGATTGCGACTGAGTATTCTTGTGATAAAAGCCATGTGCGCGTAACCGCGCATTCGCGTAGATGAGTGAGAAGAGGGTAGGGGCAACATTAGATCCCAAACCGACTGTACAGCACTAATGTCGTTAATATTCGCATCGGCAAAAATTGGCAAATAGTGTTCTGAGCCGCACAAAGCGGCGAGGAGTTGATTTGCAAAATAGTTTGCTAGCCGATGTTTGTTGCCGTATTTGAATGCTTTTATGCAGTTTTCGGCCTGGTTCTCATAGTACCAAAGCGAGCGAACGTATCTAAGTGGTGGTGGCCACACTTCGCAGGCTACGCAAATGGGATTTTTTTGGTAATTTGGTGGAGATGGCTCTCCGCAGCGAAGGCAGGAATGCAGAGCATCGTGCAAATTCGCAATATTGCTCGCGACAGGTAGTTTGCGGGAAACGAGATTGCATGGGGTTGCTCGTCTTGCGGGATCGCACTGCGTGCAAAGGAGCGGCTTCGTATTGCTACTCTTTAGTGCGCCGCTACATACGGCACAAGTTGGCGGATATATAAAATCTAAAACGCGCGATAACATGCAAACTATAATAATAAGGATTTACCAGTCATTTCTGCCGGCTGCGAGATTTCTAGCAGCTCGCAAATGGTCGGTGCAATGTCGCAAAGTGAGCCATTTTGTTTCAATGTTACATTGGCGAAACCTTTTCCTACAAGAAAAAAAGGAACTGGAAACGTGGTGTGAAAGGTATGAGGTTTGCCAGTTTTGTAATCGATCATTTGCTCGGCGTTTCCGTGATCTGCGGTTACTATGGCTATGCCGCCCTTTCCTTCTATGGCCGCAATTGCGCGGCCAAGACAGGTATCTACCGCTTCCACTGCCTTTACGGCCGCAGAAAAATTGCCAGTATGTCCAACCATGTCGCAATTTGCGTAATTTAGGATTATGACGTCCACTTCATCATTGGCAATTTTACTCAATAAAGCGTCGGTAACCTCAAAGGCGCTCATCTGAGGCTTTTGATCGTAAGTGCTAACATCTCGTGGCGAAGGTATTAGTATTCTACTCTCTCCCGGATCCTGCTTCTCTACTCCACCATTAAAAAAATAGGTTACGTGTGCATACTTCTCCGTTTCTGCGATGCGTAGTTGCCGCAAACCCGCCTTTGACAACACATTGCCCAAATGATTGCTAACTACCTGAGGTCGAAAAAGCACTTCTACGTCGAAATCGGCCTCGTATTCTGTCAGTGTATGAATGGAGTTAATTTTAGGCACAACTGCTCGTTCAAAAAAGTCAAAATTGGCAGCACAGAAAGAGCTAACTATTTGGCGCATGCGGTCTGCTCTAAAGTTAAAAAACAATATTGAGTCTCCGTCAGCTATGGTAGCCGGACGCTCTATGGAATCCAGCGAAAAAACTAAGGGCGGGAGGAACTCGTCAGATATACTTTCGCCATATTTTCCCGCTAGAGCGCTTAGTGGGTCATGCGCTGGCGCACCTTTGCCGAGGGTAAAGAGCTCATAGGCAATTTGGGTTCTCTCCCATCTATTGTCCCGATCCATTGCAAAGTAACGACCAATCATAGATGCAATTCGCAAATTCAATAGAGCAGGGAACTCTTGCCTTACGCCGCGCAAGAAATCCAAAAATTCACTTATTTCGTCCTGAGCTGCTTGAGGGGGGCGATCCCTTCCATCGGTAATGGCGTGAATGAATATATTTTGTACTCCTTGCTTAGCTGCCTCCGTAATCAAGGATTCTAAATGTTTTATGTGGCTATGCACCCCGCCCTTACTCAGTAGGCCAATTAAGTGCAAAGCTTGTTTAGGATTATCTCTAAGATGCCTCAATAGATCGTTTAAGACAGGTAGTTCGCTTAATCTGTTGGTGGATGTATATCGATTAATCCGGCTTAACTCTTGCTCTATAACCCTTCCGCCGCCGATGTTTAAATGGCCAACCTCAGAGTTGCCCATTTGTCCTTGCGGCAACCCTACGCGTTCGCCGCAGGTAATTAGTTCAGTGTATGGGCAGGAGCGATGCAGGCTGTCTAGCGTTGGAGTTTTTGCATGGCTAACTGCATTTGCCTCGGTGTTTGGGTTATTCCCGAGCCCGTCGAGAATAATTAGTGCCAGCAATCGCCTGGATTTGCTCGCTAAGCTGCAATTTTTCGCTCTCGTTTTTGCCATAAGCTCATTGCAAATCGCTATTTTATTCTCACGTCATTGCGTTAAGTTGCTAGTCGTCGCCAAAATGGCCTTGTCATTGGTAGCTGATAACTCATCGGTTGCTGGATGCAAGGCTGCACTTCCGTTTGTGCCAGCCGTCTTTGAAGGCAAATAACCAGTTATGCATTTATCGCGCTCGATAATGCTTTTTAATATTCGGTTTGCTTCGGCGTGTCGGCCCTCGTGGTGAAGGATGCTCGCTCTAACTAAGTTTACATGTCTAAGCATGTTATCTGAAATTTTTCCTTGAGTTTCGATTTGCTTTAACTCATCTTTAGCCTCTATAGACTTGTTAAATGCTAAGAAAAGATTGGCCAAAAAAACTCTTTCTCCAAGAGAAAGTTCGGCAGCTTTTTTGTAATTAATGGCAGTTTTTACTGCATCGACTGCTGCTGCTGAATCGTTAGCATCCAGCCACATCGATGCTATGGATTTTAAGTAAACAATCTCTCGCGTTACCTGATAGGCTCTCGTCCACAGTTTTGACGCCGCCTGAAGTTTTGATTGACCGCGTTCTATCTTGGCTAGAGCGTCGAGTGCGGGCGGAAAGTCTCTATGTTTTCTCAATATTGCTTCTAGGGCAGATCTAAGTTCTAAGGAATTTTCGCTATGCTTAGTCTCAGTGTAGCGGAGTTCTAGTTCTGCAAGTTCTTGGTTGTAAGCCTCCTGCTCTTTTCCGTAAGCTGCCGACAGGACTTCCTTAGTATATGCAATTGCCTCGTCGTAGCGTTTAAGGTTTTTACAACACGTAACTATTTTTTTTAGCGCAAGGATATTTTTGGGATGAGCATTTAGAACTATTTTTAAGTTGTCGTATGCAGCGGTGTAGTTCAGCAAAGCTTGATTGATTTCAGCGATTTTAAATAACACGAGATAGCTTCCAGCATTATTTAATCGCGCCCGTTCTAATACTCTTAGGCAATCATCTGTTTTGCCTTGCTTTTCATAGACCTGTGCCAGTGCTAGCCACGCTAAGACATTGGAGGAATCCTGATTTACGATTTTTTCCAAATTGGTTTTAGCCGAACTAAAACTATCAAGTGCTAATAGTTCGCTTCCGCTTTGCAAAAGTTGCGAATGGTTGGTGAGGCGTTTTCGCTTAAGTTTGTCTTGCCAATCTTTAAAGGAATGTTTAGCACCTAAATATATTGCAACGGCGCCAAGCATGGCCGTTCCCAAAAAGAAAACCGCCATTAGAACGATTGCTAAAGGTGCTTCCCAAACTTTTCCGGGAGCTAAGGTGACTGTAACTGCGTGGCGGTTGAAGTAAAATAGATAGCCCGCTGCTGTGCCGACGAGCAAAAGAGCAATAATATACTTCACTATTCGATTAACCATATACTTGCCTCTTCGGGAAATGGAAATATTGTGCAAATGCAAATCAAATAAAGATTTTGCCGTTAGCTCGTCTTTTTCTTAGAACATGCCGGTGCGCAATTTCTTAGCCTCAGCCTCTAGCTCCGTGCTGAGCGATAGACGTGGCGCATGTTTCCATACTTCGTCCAGGCCGTAGTACTGGCGAGTTTGTTCCAAGAAGACATGAACGACGACATTACCATAGTCAAGCAGAACCCATTCTGCAACTTCGTAGCCAATAGAAGAGATAGGTTTTTCCCCTCTCTCCCGCAAATCGTGCTTTATCTTGTCCGCAATGCCGCGAACATGGCGAGCTGATGTGCCGCTAACTATAATAAAATACTCTGTTACATCTGAAATACCCTGAAGATTTAGGCCAGAAACATCCCTAGCCTTTTGCTCAATGGCTGATGTCATGGCCTGTGTCGCAATTTCGTATCCAGATAAGTGATTTGGGGATGTTAGGCTATTAGTTGATGTCATTTTAGCGCTAATAGCCTATTGTTGGAGGAATTGTATGAGATTCTTAATTCCATAATCGCAGCTTTTTGCTGCGGCACATAAATTATAAGCAATATAATTACCTCCTAATAAGTTTATACAACTCTTCTAAAAGATTCTTAATGCCTTGCTTGTTTATAGCAGAAATTAAGTAGCTTTTAAACCCCATTTCTTCAAATACACCTCGCGTTAGATTGTAGGCTTTTTCGGATTGGCTCAAGTCTCCCTTGGAAAATACTATTATTCTCGGTAGCTTTATCAAAGTTGCTGAGAACTCTCCCAATTCATTATCTATAGCCTTAAATTGCCGAATTGCCGCCTCTACTATATAGGTATCGTCATTTTTTTCTGCTTTGTTAACTTCTCTTTCGTTGGGCGCTGAATCGACACTTACGTCGATAAATTGGGCAAGGACTTTTGTGCGTTCGATGTGTTTAAGAAAAGTTATGCCCAAGCCTTTGCCAAGATGGGCTCCGGGAATAAGGCCCGGGATGTCGGCCACGACAAACTTCCTATCTTCTCCCAGATCCACTACGCCGAGGTTTGGCCTTAGCGTTGTAAATGGGTAGTCGGCTATTTTAGGTGACGCTGCTGATATGCTGGCGATAAATGTAGATTTTCCAACGTTTGGCAATCCAACTAGTCCAACGTCCGCGATGGATTTTAGTATTAGCGTAAATTCGAATTTCTCTCCAGCTTGTCCAGTCTGAGCGAAGTCTGGGGCCTGATTTACGGCTGACTTAAAAAACGCGTTTCCCTTGCCACCATTTCCACCGCGAGCCGCAATCCAGCGCGCCTTGCCAGAAGAAATATCGGCAACCAACTTATCGCCAAAGAATACCTGTGTTCCAACTGGAACCTTGCAGATAGTATCTAAGCCGTTCTTGCCGGTTCTCTGATTAGCTTCGCCGTCATTCCCATTTTCGGCGGTTATTATTGGATTAAAGCTAAAATCGATCAGTGTATTGAGTCCAGACTCGGCCTGAAAAATAACACTTCCGCCGCTTCCTCCGTTGCCACCATCGGGCCCACCAAATGGAACAAACTTCTCTCGTCGCCAAGACACGCATCCACTGCCGCCATTTCCAGCGACTACAGATATTTTTACTTCGTCAATAAATCGCACAGAGGTAACGCTTAGGTGTTATATGGGCACTGGCATTTGCGCGGCATAGATTAGACGGAATGACGTGGTACGACGCGAAATAATAAATAGCTAGGCCCCAAAAAAAATATATTATCCCAAAAAAATATATTATCGCTGTGCTACGGCAAACTGCATTTAGTAAACGCTAATGACCTTTCTTCCGCGCTTGTCCTCAAAAGCCACGCTTCCGTTCTTTAGTGCAAAAAGAGTATAGTCGCGCCCCATGCCGACATTATTTCCTGGGTGGAACTTGGTGCCTAGCTGTCGAACCAATATGTTTCCAGCAATTACGCTTTCACCACCAAACTTTTTTATTCCTCGACGCTGCCCCCTCGAGTCGCGTCCATTGCGCGACGAACTGCCCGCCTTTTTATGTGCCATAGAAACCTCGTTGGTAATAGAATATTCTAAACTCTGAAATATTAAAAAAATGCTTTAAAAGCTAGCAGACTATATTTTTCACACGCACCTGCGTAAAGCTCTGGCGATGCCCCTTTTTTACTTGCTTGCCATGGCGGCGTATCTTCTTAAAAGCAATCAGCTTTTTTGCCCTGCCGTGGCGCATAATCACTATATTCACGGCAGCTCCTTCGACTAATGGCTGCCCAACTTTTACTTCTGCGCCATTATCTACCAAAAGGACTTCGCTAAGCATGAGGTCGTCACCAACCTCTCCCTTAATTTTCTCAATATTAATAATACTGTCAGGCTCAACCCGATACTGTTTTCCACCTGTTCTAATGACGGCAAACATTTTAAATCTCACTTAAAATTAAATATTTAGGACTCAGACACAACCAAATAAGCGCTGCATCCTCGCATAAAAGTAAGGATAAAACAAGAGTGACATAAGGGCTAGCGTAGAGTTGTTCCTTATTCATGCCTAATTTTTCTATGTTTTAATATAAGTGTACGCCGTTGCGACTCTGTGGGTAGTTCGCATGGCATGATGTAGTGCAGCCGGTTTATTGCTTTCGTTGGAGCTACTCGATTCCAGCGTCTATTTGCTTCCGTTATTTCAATGAGTTACCTCGCGTTGCTTCAAGCCACTTGAATTTTCCCATAGACTCCGAGGCTATTTTAGGGGGTACGGCATTTATCGCTAGGTTTTTGTTCTGCTGTTGTTGTAATTATCAAAAAAGGCTATTTTGATAATTATGAATACGGCACTTATCAATGCGCTAAAACGTCAGGCCAAGGAAGTAGAGCAAATTCTAAAGTTTGGCGTTGTTGGAAGAGAGAAGGTCGAGGCTAAGCTTCGCTCGTATCTTCCTATGGCGCAAGTAAAGGTCATTCTTGGACCTAGGCGTGCGGGCAAATCAACTCTTGCTCTTAAGTCGTTACGGGGCGAGAGATTTGCTTTCGTGAGCCTTGAGGATGAAGTGGTTTTGGGTGCGATTGCCGAAAATGATGAGCTCATGGAGGCGCTTGAGCTTGTCGAGCCGCAGGCAGAATATTACGTGCTCGACGAGATCCAAAATCTTCCCAATTGGGAGATTTTCGTAAATCGCCAGCAGCGCCGCGGAAAGAACATGATTATTACTGGCTCAAACTCAAAATTACTCAGCAAGGAACTTGCGTCCTCACTTACCGGCCGCCACATTATCGTTGAATTATTCCCATTTAACTTTGAGGAATATTGTGTTGCGCGCTCGATAGATGCAACGGCTGTTAGAGTCGATGCGCTAGATAGTTGGATGGAACTTGGCGGATTTCCCGAGGTAGTTTTGCAAAGAACTGATCCTGCTGCCTATTTGCGCACTCTCTTTGATGCTGTAATTTTACGCGATGTTGTTAATCGCCATCGCATCAGAAATACCGTGGCAATTCGCAGCCTCGCGAATCTCTTAATTAATTCTGTAAGTTCGCGTTTTTCGGCGCGAAGTTTGGAAAGGGCTTTGCACCAAGTTGGATTTGCTACGATTCAAAAATATTTGGGATATCTTCACGAGGCCTATCTTTTTTTTGAGCTTCAGGCATTTAGTTACAAGACGCGCCAGCGCATTTCTTCTACGCGAAAGATTTACACGGTTGATAATGGATTTGTAAGCGCATGTTCCGATCAGACTCGGAGTCAGCGCGGAGCACTCTTAGAAAATGCAGTTTTTGTAGAACTCCTGCGCAGGGGACATGTTTGCAATTTGTCTCTTTTTTATGTTCAGACTTCCCAAAAGAACGAAGTGGATTTTTTTCTGCCTAATTCTAATCCCGGCCCCGAGCTCATTCAAGTCTGTACCTCATTAGATAATCCCTTAACCGTAGAAAGAGAATTAAGGGCGCTAAGGCAAGCCGCGAGAGAATTTGGCGCAAAGCGTTTAACTATTATCACCTTGCGCGACGAAGCAAGCTATGAGGTAGATGGAACCCCGGCAAACGTGGTTCCCCTAATTAGTTGGTTAAGAGAGGTTTAGGTTCTAATAATCAGGTCTCTTTTCGCTCTTTGCACTAAAGTTTGCAAATTTATACCTTATTGCTTTGGCAGAAGATTGCTCTTGTCACATTGTAGCCAATGGGCTACAATACATACATGTCGTCTGATAATAATAAACTAGTTA
>JADLFC010000060.1 GCA_020845775.1 Deltaproteobacteria bacterium | reverse complement strand
GGTGCGAATAATGCAGTTCAATCCTGACAAGCGTTATTATGTGTTAGAATAATGTAATTAGCGCGATCGGGTAATCGCACTTCAGTAGCGTTTAGCCTTTTCCAGGCCCCAGTAGTCGCCAATAGTTCGTTAAGTGGGTGTTCGTATTGTATGATAGCAGCATCAAACTTCCAATGACTAAGCACCTCCTCCCATTTGGGTTTGACTGTAATGAGTTCGTAATAATCGTCGAAAATGCTTCTTCTTAGGCTAGGCGAACGGGATATTACTGACGAATACACCTTTGGCTCCAAAGATATAAACACTTTTACTCCACTAGCTAAAAGCTCTGGTGCTATGGCGATGTCGTTAAAAAGTCGGAGGTCGCGCTTGGCATTTTTGTGGCACATCTCCTGTAACTCTGCCAAATGGTTCTCTATTGGCCGAATTGAATGCTTAGTTGCGCTTGGCGAGAAAAATATTGCTAATAGCCCTAGCAACATGGTTAGCGGTAGATCGATGAACTTATAAGAATGTGTGGACGAATACTTACTCGCGGCGCTATTTCCTTTAGTCTGCTCAAGGATGTTTTGAACTAATGTTCCAACGGCAAGAGCTGCCGCCAAGCCATAGATAAATCGGTAGCGTTGAGCGGCAAGAACTAGAGCTAGGCTGCCAAGAGTCAAGGTAATAGTTGGCCTTTGTAGAGATTTTTGCTGCGACAGCAAGGAAAGTGCAAGTATTAAGAGGGCGCTTATTACGAGAAGCTTGTTCTCCATTAGATGGAAGTTAGGCGTGTTTATTGAATACAAGCTGCCATAAAAACGATTTTCTAAGTAATCAGCGTCAAATGGAAGTAGAAATGAGCTGTCTATCCCTCTGGTCGGGATGCTTGAACCAAAATATGCCGTGGCGGTGGTGCTCATGAGCAGTCCAGTCATGAGCAGTGCTTTGCGTTTGTCTCTTGCCGCGATAGTCGAAATGAGAAGCAGGGCGATTACTGCAATGCCAGAGAAGAAATCGGCGTCAAGGCCAGGCCAAGTTAGAAACAAGATGTGAAGTAAAATAATATCTAGTGGTTTAGCGCGCAGCGCGAATAGTAGAGAGAGAGGAAGCAATACAAGACTCCAAACTTGGGTTTCTGCGGAAATGGAGGCTATATTCAGGATTAAATAAAGCGAAAGGAATGCGAATCTACTTAGGGCGGTGAGAGAGAAGAATGTGGCTAGAAAATATGCGCTAGCCAAGCTAAGAAAAAGCATTATGGCCCTGCCTGCGTTCGCGCTAAAAGGATAGTCAATAGATAGGAACTTTCCTAAATTCTCGATTATGGCGTATTGTAGGATATCGTTAAGCCAAGGAGTGTAATTATTAACGGTGTCGTTAGCGCTCCAAGAGAAATTTGTAATAGTTGGTAGGGTTTTGTTTTCTAAGATGAGTTGCCCTCTAAGGATTTGCGTTTGAATATCAGCGGGAAGAGAAAATGAATTGAGGTAAAGAACTGTGACCAACGTAGCGATGGCTATCGCCAGATAGGCTGATTTGTTAAATAGGTTAAAGTTTTTCATTTAGTAGTAAAAGGCAATGTCGCTAAAAAAAATATTCAGGCCAAATGTAGCAGTAGTTGTAATTAATGACCAAGGGTTAATTCTTGCCTGCCATCGGTCTGATAGAAAAAATGTGTGGCAGTTGCCGCAAGGGGGAATAGATGAGGGGGAAACGGAGCTAGAGGCCTTGTATCGGGAGCTAGAGGAAGAGATAGGCACTAGAGAGGTAGAAGTAATTGGTAGGTTGTCGCAGAAAATTCGCTACGAATGGCCAGAAAAATATTATTCTCGCGGGTATCATGGCCAGGAACAGACCTACTTTTTAGTTCGTTTAAGTGGAGATGCAAGAATAGATTTATCTCATCACTCTAACGCGATTGAGTTTGATCAGTGTGCATGGGTTACGTTAAGTGATTTCGTTTCGCGCATTAGCTCGTTTAAGAAGGAGCCATATTGCAGGGCTCTAGCGATGCTTATGCAGGAATTTCCCAATTACATTATGGACGCCTAATTTTGGAGAGCTTGTTGTGAAAAATGTCGATTCAGTCATTCCCCTTCTCAGTGTTAATTACGACAAACGCTGGGAGGAAATTTATTCTGACTTTAGCAGATTTCTTGCCTTTGAGAGTGTTAGTTCTGAGGCTGAGTATAAGTCTGAGGTTCTCGATTGCGCTAATTGGCTTCGAGACTATTTGGAAGCTATGGGCTTAAAAGTAAGCCTTTGGGAAACCAGTGGTCATCCAGTGGTTTTTGCGGTTACCCGCGACTTTGATGCGTCTAAACCTACGGTGATGATCTACAATCACTATGACGTTCAGCCAGTTTCTCCACTAGAAGCTTGGGCTTCGCCCCCATTTAAGGCAACTATTCGCGATGGCGAGATATTCGCGCGTGGTGCCCAAGATAATAAGGGGCAATGTTTTTATGCCATAACGGCTATTAAGCATTACCTTGAGCAGTTAGGCTCCTTGCCAGTCAACATAAAGTTGCTCATAGAAGGCGAGGAGGAGACGAGCAGTCATGGTCTTTCTGGACTACTCGCAAGTAAGCGCGAAGAACTCTGTGCAGATTACTTGCTTATTTTAGATGTTGGTTTTGAAAGCATTGATGCTCCGGCGGTTAGTTTGGGGCTTCGCGGCATTGCAACTATGACTGTTAATGTTAGAGGCTCGAATGTAGACCTGCATTCTGGTACTCATGGTGGAATAGTCTACAATCCGATTCACGCCTTAGTAGAGCTTCTTTCTAAGCTTAGAGATGAGAGTGGTCGCATTGCAGTGCCAGGGTTTTACGATGACGTAGAAGCTTGTTCGCCAGAGTTTTTTAAGGAGATTTCCTTTGAGTTCGATCATGAGCGGTATTGTGAAAAGTTTGGTGCCAAGGCTTTAGGTGGCGAGAAAAGCTGTTCTCCTAAGGAGTCGGCTTGGCTTCGTCCAACGATTGAGATTAATGGGATTGCGGGTGGATATGCAGGAGAGGGATTTAAGACAGTTATTCCAGCGGTGGCGACGGCGAAGATTTCTTGTCGATTGGTTCCTAATCAGGATCCAGAAAAGATTAAGTTGTTGGTAAAGGATTTTCTCGAAAAAAATTGTTCGTCGGCAGTCGAAATAAATGTCGACTTGTCGCCTGGCGGCGGAAAGGCTGTGCGAACGAATTCGAATTCATTGGTGGTTCGTGCTGCCCATAGGGCATTTAGTGAGATTATGGGCGTAGAGTGCCAGTACGTATTGGAAGGAGCGTCAATTCCCATCGTTGTTGACTTGACGCAAGCAACTGGAGCTGATGTCGTTTTGTTGGGGTATGGTTTGCCGGATGATAACATTCATGCGCCGAATGAGCATTTTGGTGTTAAGCGCTTTAAATATGGCTATCTAACTATTGCTAGGATACTCGAGCTTTTGGGACAAGAAGTGGCTTAAGAGCACGTTTTATTTTTTCGACATAGTAAGCCGTGAGAAAAGCCTAATGCTTGGGCGAAAATTAGTGTAAAGAGCGCTAGTAGGCGGAAGAAGACTTCTCTTGGCGAAGTGGCATGTTCTAAGGGCTGAAAACGCTTAAGCAACTCAAATATTAGATAGAGTGGCATTAGCCCGAATATTGCACCAAGAGCGATGAGCGCATCGTAGCTAATGAATAGACCTAAAGCGGTTATGAGCGCAAAGAGAAAAACAAATGTGCTCACTTTTCCAAGAGAAGTTAGCAGCCAATAATAATGTTGCCATGCGATTACCCCGCCTTCCGCATCGCCCCTGGAATAGTTATACATAGTTTTAAAACCTTTGCGGATGGATGCTGGGAATGACCAATATACGGTTGCCTCGGGAACAAAGGCCAAGTGTTTAGCATGTTGTTTCAGATAATAATCAAATAGGCTGTCTTCGCCCGCAAGAGTCAGAAATTCTGGATACCTTCCGGCAAGTTTCCAAAGAGCTTTTTTTAACGCTAGGCTGCGCGCCGATGGAAGAAACAAGCCGGGGTCAATGTTTCTTAGTTTAGGAACTGTTAGGTAAGCTAAAGCGCGCGAGAAATCATTGTCGCATACTGGCTCATACCATCCCATAGAAACCTCAGTATTCGGATTGTTGCTAAAAGGTAGCAGGAGGTATTCGGCCCATTTGGAATCGAGTTTGCAACCAACGTCGCTTAAAACAACTAAGTCATTTGACGCTGCATTGATGGCTATATTTCTGCCTTCGGCTATGTTCTTGTTTCTTTCGCTGACTAATATAAACGCAAACTGCGGTTCTGTGTCGATATTGCTGAGCTGATTTGTGTGCCATTTGGTAGCTAGCGCGATCGTTTCATCTGTTGAACCGCCATCGACTAGGACTACCTCTTGGGGGATAGTAGTTTGTTTTGCTATACTATCGAGCCATGATTCGATACTGCCAGCCTCATTTTTGCATGTGGCGACTAGAGAGAATTTGGGGAGCTTGGACTTAATGGCTATAAGGCTTGTTTCGTCGCATGAGAGATCTATTAGTTGTGAATGATTAATCTCTAAATCTAAAACAGAGGTGGTAAATCGATAAACGCTTACTTTGGAAAACGGTATGCAGAGTGTGGCACGCTTTTGAAAGTTAAGAATTTTTTCACTTGCCCTTTGGCGAAGGTGCCTAGGGATGGCGTTCCACAGCAATCCAAATAAAGTCCGCCAAAGAATATCTATGGTTTGAGAAATTATATTAGGCAATGTATTGCACCATTGGAGCATAAGGCAGTTTGTTAAATTTTGACAAAATAAAGCACCGTGCCTATCTTTATTAGGATATGCAAGTTGTATATCCCTATTTGGTGGAGAAGAGAATTAAAAAGTGGCTGTAGCGTTTCAAGATTATTATCAAGTTCTAGGCGTTTCCAGAGAAGCTTCCCAGCAAGATATTACTAAGGCGTTTAGGAAGCTTGCCCGCAAGTATCATCCAGACCTTAACAAAGGTGATAAAAAATCTGAGGAGAAGTTTAAGGAGATAAACGAAGCGTACGAAGTTTTGGGGGACAGCAAGAAGCGAGAGAAATATAATGAACTCGGCGCCAATTTTAAGGCAGGGCAGAGTTTTCAGGCTCCCCCTGGGTGGGAGGATATTTTGGGTGGCTTTAATGTTAAGGGCGGAGGAGGTCAATCGCAGTCCTTTGGTTTTGGTGGGCAAGGCGGATTTAGCGATTTTTTTAATATGCTGTTTGGAGGAGGCGGAGAGTCTGTTTTTGATTCTGGCGCTGCCGCTGGGGCCAGGAGTAGGCGATCGCCTTATTCGCACACGACATCGCAGCCAGTCCAGGAGGCGACGATAACCCTTACTTTGGAGGAAGCATATCGTGGAACAAAGAAGCGGATTTCTCTTACTCCTGCGCCAGGCGTTCAGCATGGCGGCGCAGGTCAAGAAGCAAAGGTATACGATGTATCTTTCCCGGCAGGCATTAGAGACGGCGCAGTTCTTCGACTTAAGGGCAAGGGAGCCGGTGAAGCTGGGCGGCAAAGTAGTGTGGGGATTAATTTAAAGGTAAAAGTTGCTCCGCATTCAAAATTCCGCCTGCGTGGGGACGATATAATTTCAGCTTTGTCTATTTCTCCCTGGGAGGCAGTGTTGGGAGCAAAAGTTCCGGTAGAGACTTTAAATGGCGATGTCATGCTTACAATTCCCGCTGGTTCTCAAAGCGAGCAACAGATGCGCTTGCGCGGAAAGGGTTTTATGGGGAAGCATAATCAGCGTGGAGATATGATTGTCGAGTTAAAGGTTGTAGTGCCGAAGTCGCTAACCGAAAAAGAAAGGGAACTATTTAGAAAACTGCAAGAGTCTTCTACTTTTGATCCGCGAAAAAGTAACTAAGGTTATCGTCAAGTAAAAGAGGTTATATGAACATAGAAAAATTGACGCAAAAATCACAAGAAGCTTTGCAAGAGGCGCAGAACTTAGCTGTGCGGCTAGGGCACGTAGAAATAGATGGCGACCATTTGCTGTTAGCGCTTTGTGAGCAGGGCGAAGGGTTAATTCCTCGGCTTTTAGGTAAGATGGATGTGCCCTTAGATTCCTTTAAGCAAGCGGTGCGCCAGGAGCTAAGTCGCAAGCCAAGCGTATCCGGTCCAGGGGCGGATCCAAGTAAGATTTACGTAACCCAGAGATTGAGCAAATTGCTTGTTGCTGCGGAGGATGAGGCTAAGCGCCTTAAAGATGAATATGTCTCGGTAGAGCATTTTATAATTGCCATGATTGAAGAGGGCAATAAGACTGCCTCGGGTCGAATCTTTGCCCAGTTTAATATTACTAAAGATCGCTTTCTCAAGGCGCTCATGCAGGTGCGTGGGCATCAACGCGTATCGGGAGCGAATCCAGAATCTACCTATGAGGCACTGTCACTTTATGGCCGAGATTTGGTGCAGGAGGTTCACCGCAATAAATTAGATCCCGTAATTGGTCGAGATGATGAAATTAGGCGCGTGATAAGGATACTTTCGCGAAAGACGAAGAACAATCCCGTTCTCATTGGCGAGCCTGGCGTGGGGAAGACGGCAATAGTTGAGGGGCTGGCGCAACGCATTGTGCGAAAGGATGTTCCCGAAGGTTTGCGAGATAAGACCGTTTTTGCTCTGGATATGGCGGCCTTAGTAGCTGGTGCAAAGTACAGAGGTGAATTTGAAGAGCGGCTTAAAGCTGTATTAAACGAGATTAAGGAGGCGGAGGGGCGGATAATTCTTTTTATTGATGAGTTGCACACTATAGTTGGAACCGGTAGGGCCGAGGGCGCAATAGATGCTGGCAATATGCTTAAACCTATGTTGGCGAGGGGCGAGCTACATTGCATTGGTGCAACGACGTTGGATGAATATCGCCGCTATGTAGAAAAGGATCCAGCATTAGAGCGCAGATTCCAGACCGTGCTAGTGGATCAGCCTAATGTGGAGGATACTATATCAATTTTACGTGGATTGAAGGAGAGATTTGAAGTTCATCACGGTGTTAAAATTCACGATAACGCCTTGGTTTCTGCGGCGGTTTTATCCAATCGCTATATAAGCGATCGCTTTTTGCCGGATAAGGCTATCGATTTAGTTGATGAAGCTTGCGCTATGATTCGCACAGAGATCGATTCCATGCCGAGTGAATTGGATAGCGTTACTAGGCGGGTAATGCAGCTTGAAATTGAAGAGGCGGCGCTAAAAAATGAGAAGGATAAGGCTAGCAAAGAACGACTGGATGATTTGCGAAAGGAGTTAGCTGATTTGAGAAGTAGGGCTGACTCCATGCGTGCTCAATGGCAATCTGAGAAAGAAACGATTCAACAGGTTCAGGCTTTTAGGGGAAAGATTGAAGCTTTGCGCCGAGATATTGAGGTAGCTGAGCGCGATTACGATTTAAATCGAGCTGCACAACTAAAGCATGGCGAATTGCCGGCATTAGAAAAGCAATTGGCGGAAACTGAAGCACACTTGCTTAATAAGCAAGATACTGGCCAACTTCTTCGCGAGGAAGTAACCGAAGATGAAATTGCCGAAATAGTATCGCGCTGGACGGGTGTGCCGGTTACTCGTCTAGTAGAAGGTGAGCGCGAGAAATTGCTAAAGCTAGACGATATTTTGCACCATAGGGTAGTTGGGCAGGATGAGGCGGTTTCGCTGGTGGCGGATGCTGTTATTCGCGCTCGTTCGGGCATTAAAGATCCGAAGCGGCCGATTGGGTCATTTATTTTTTTGGGACCTACGGGAGTGGGGAAGACGGAACTTGCACGCAGTTTGGCGGAAGCCTTATTTGATAGCGAGGATAATATCGTTCGCATCGATATGAGCGAATACATGGAGCGATTCGCAGTCTCTCGCCTCTTAGGAGCACCTCCTGGGTACGTAGGTTATGAGGAAGGAGGTCAACTGACTGAAGCGGTCAGGCGAAAACCATATTCGGTTATATTATTCGACGAGATAGAAAAAGCGCATCACGATGTCTTTAATGTGTTGCTACAAATTCTCGACGATGGTCGTCTAACAGATTCGCAAGGTAGGGTAGTAAACTTTAAAAATACAGTCATCATAATGACGTCTAACATTGGTTCGGAATATCTGTTGGACGGCATTGATGAGAAGGGTGAAATAAGGGCCAGCGCAAGATCGACTGTAATGGGGCAATTGCGAGCGCACTTTAGGCCAGAGTTTTTAAATCGCGTAGATGACATAGTGTTATTTAAGCCGCTGCAAAAAGAAGAGATAAAGCGCATAATTGGCTTGTTGGCCAGTGCTTTAAGGGAGAGGCTGGCAGAGAGAAATATTTCACTTGAGATAAGCGACGATGCCCAAGAGTTTATTTGCGATACCGCATATGATCCCGTCTACGGCGCAAGGCCACTAAAGCGGTATATTCAACACACATTGGAAACGCAAATAGGTCGAGCAATAATTGCAGGCGAAATAACTGACGGTTCGGTAGCTGTGGTAAACGTTGAGGATGGGAAGTTAGCTATAGATGTAAGAAGCAAACAGAGCTAGGAAGTTGTAGCT
>JADLFC010000059.1 GCA_020845775.1 Deltaproteobacteria bacterium | reverse complement strand
TGTATCGCGAATGCCTATCAAATAGCAGGCAAGTCCCACGTCAAAAAAGTATAGCTTAGGCGACTTAACCAATCTTTTTTTTATGTTTCTATAAAATGGTGGAAGCAGGTAAATAATAAAAGAAGCCTCTAGAATCGAAAGCCATGAACGAATGGTCTTCTGATCGAGGCCACAGGCGTTTCCTAGTGAAGTCATATCGAGAAGCTGGCCCGTATGTGCTGCACAGAGCTTGAGAAACCGAGTAAAGGCGCTTAAATCGCGAACATTTAGTAATGTTCGAACGTCCTTTTGTATATATGTTTCACAATAGGACGCTAATGCTTCTGTTGGATCGAGCTTCTTGGCATGTATACGCGGATAAAATCCGCGAAACATTACCTCGTCGATCTCGGCGTTGCTACCTTTGGGAAATAACTCCTTAATAGTAAGCGGAAGAAGCTTAAAAATAGAGGTCCTTCCCGCAAGGGATTGACTAACCGTGTTGGAGATCGTTAAGTTTTCCGAGCCCGTCAGAATAAATCGGCCAGGCCGGTCATCCTCATCTACAAGTTGCTGAAGATAGGAAACCAAGTCCGAAGCTTTTTGGATCTCATCCAAAATAACATTTTCCCGAAGCTTTGAAAGGAATCCTCTAGGATCCTCAGTGGCAGCTTCTCTTAAATCCAGATTCTCTAGGTTTATATACTGATGATTTGGAAACACTGCTCGAGCAACCGTGGTTTTACCCGATTGCCTAGGTCCCATCAGGGTAATAACGGGATACTTTTCTGCCGATTTTTTCAGTCTATCACTAACAGAACGTTCAATCATATCAGTAACTTACTTGCTCTCGGTGAAAATGCGGATTTTTATTCCGGTTTTTTACCAGATTACCCTAAGATACATTATCTGCAAAGATCATAACTGGGACACTTTTGCTCGAGTTGTTAAGATTGTGCAGTTAAAACGATTTTTCCAAATTGCTCCCCGCGGGCGATTCTCTCATAGGCCTCGCGGCCTTTTTCTAGAGGCAAAACGCAATCTATGCTCGACGCTATCTTTCTATTCCACACTAGCGGCATAACCGTTTGAAAATCCTCCTTGCTTCCCATAGTAGAGCCAATAATGCTTATTTGTTTAGTGAAGATGAGGCGATTGTCGATTGAAAGCATGGGGCCGCTGGTGTTTCCCACGGTTACAATTTTTCCCCCACGCGCTACCGCTCTTAGCGATTGCTCCATAGTTTTTGCGCCGACGTTGTCTACGACTACATCCACCCCCCGACCATTCGTAAGGCGCTTGACTTCGCGGCTCCAGTCGGGACATTGGCGGTAATTAATCGCGTGATGGGCGCCAAGGCTGAGGCATTTTTGCAGCTTCTCCTCGCTACTGCTTAGCGCAATTACGGTAGCTCCAAAGTGTTTGGCGAGCTGCAAACTAATGTTGTTTAAACCTCCGCCCGCACCAACGATTAACACACTTTGCCCCGCGGTTAGTGCAGCGCGAACTTTTAGCATCCGCCAAGCCGTTAGCGCAACTAATAGCGGAGCACAGGCTTCGGTATAGTCGAAATCTGAGGGGATTTTCATTAAATTTGCTGCTGGCACGCTCACAAACTGGGCAAAGCCGCCGCGCCTAGTCTCTCCCAAAATCCCATAATAGGGACTTACGCTTTCCTCTCCGCGCCTAGTCCACTCATCTTCCACTTCGATAATGCCCGGATTTACCACTACTCTATCGCCGATCTGCCAGTGTATTACTCCTTCTCCCAACTCAGCTATTTCCCCAGCTACATCTGAACCACCAACGTGAGGCATTTCTAGCTTTAAGCCCGGCCAGCCGCCGAGAACCCACAAATCCAGGTGGTTTAAGGCGCAGGCTCTCACTCGAACTAATACCTCACCTGGTTTAAGAGAAGGTTTGGCAATATCCCCATACTTTAGGACATCGGGTCGGCCGTGTTGCTCGAAGTAAAGTGCCTTCATTCCAGTGCTCCTTATTTGCCAATGCAAAACTTGCTAAAAATTCGCTCTAAAATATCCTCGCTACTAGTGACGCCAATGATATCGCTTAACGACGACAAAGCTTGGCGAATGTCTGAAGCAATAAGTTCAACCGCTGTGCTTGCCTTTAGATTAGAAAGCCCCTCCTCTAAAGCCTTCCTTGCCTCTAAAAGACAATCGCGATGGCGAAAATTAGTCACTATCGCACCAATACTGGCCGAAGAATTCATCAATAACTTCCCTCGGATTGCTCTCTTTAGCTCTCTAAATCCTTGGCCATTAGTTGCCGAAACAAATAAAGGTTCTAATGCTTCTGCCGCCCCAAAAACCTCCTGCACATGCAACTTAAGCTCTATCAACTGCTCCTCTGACAGCAAATCGCACTTATTCCCAACAGCAACTACGTTATTAACTTTTGCAATGACTTGCCTAAATAACTTCTCCAAGCCATCTACATCCTCTGTGACATCAAAGACAAAAACGGCTAAATCTGCATTTTCTACCCTAAGCCAACTCTGCTCTACGCCCATCAAGTTAAGCCTACTAACTTCGTCGCTTGGCAAAGTCGAATCTATAATTCCAGCAGTATCCCAGAGACGTATTAAAAGGCCATCTAGTGAAATGCGCTCCTCGATAGCGTCACGCGTAGTTCCTGCATACTGGCTAACTATTGCCCTCTCTTCACCTACAAGCCTATTTAAAATGCTCGATTTGCCGGCGTTGGGATAACCAACAATGACAACCTGAGCACCCTCGCGATATAACTTGCCGGTCCTAAAAGACTCAAGAAGCCTATCAATCGCGGTCACTGCTTCTTTTAACATCAGATTAATCGCAAACTCGCTAGCCGTCTCAATATCCTCCTCGGGAAAATCGATAAAAGCCTCTAGTTCCGCCAAACAGTTTTTTACCTGCTCGCCCAATTGAGATATAGCCGCAGACAAAGCCCCGGCTAGCTGATGCTTTGCAGCCCTAGCCTGAGTCTCGCTTTCCGCCGCAATTAAATCTGCAATTGCTTCGGCCTGAACTAAATCTAACTTGCCATTTAAAAAGGCCCGCTTGCAAAACTCCCCCGGATTCGCAAGGCGCAAACCACAGGCACACAAACTCTCTAGGAGCTTTTCTACGAGAAACGGGCT
Organism: Deltaproteobacteria bacterium; assembly: GCA_020845775.1. Lineage (NCBI taxonomy): Bacteria > Pseudomonadati > Myxococcota > Myxococcia > Deltaproteobacteria bacterium. Next base: position 3,849 of record JADLFC010000059.1, on the reverse strand, counting down.
TCCGTGAATGTTAAACTCAGCCGAGTCTTCACCAGTAAAGCTCCTAAAACGAGGAAAATAAACGACCATGCCACTATCGAGTAGTTCTGCCTCAACATGGCTATAGTCGCTATATTTGAGGTGGCGAATATCGACCAGCATCAACTTGCGGGGGTTATCTATCACGCGCTTAGCTTGAACCACCAAACTCTCAATAGCCTGGCGCGTAAGCGGCCCGCTAATTCGCACTACCGATATAGCGGAATGCCCAGCTGCCGTAATTGGTGCTGCAATCGTTTCATCTAAATCGCCCACAACTCCTTGTGATGATTTTATCCTACGGCACTTAACAACCAAGTTAGCAAGAAAAGCCCAAGGGAAACTGCCCCAGTCGCCATTAAACTTACTTTTGGACCGAGCACATTTAAAGTCTTTTGCTGAGCAATCGATATTAAATTACTAGTTAACCAGTAAAGTGTAAGTCCAGCTGGGAATTTTGCAAACATAAACCCAAACACTACTGGCATTATCATCATAACCTTCTTCTGCGCGGGATCCACTGCTGCTGGCGTCATCCATTGCTGAACCAACATGGAAATAACCATTAGAATCACCATCACAGGAATACCAACCCCAGCTACCATGAGCTGTTCGGGCGCGGATAAATCAGTAATCCAAAAAGCAAACGGCGCATGGCGAAGCTCAATCGTTAGCAAAAGACCAGAATAAAGCCCAATAAAGATAGGCATTTGAAGTAACATGGGCAAGCAACCACCAAGAGGGTTAACTCCTCGCTTTTTGTACAAATTCATTAGCTCCATTTGCTGCTGTTGTTTATCGGTAATGGTCTCGCGAATCCGCTTAATCTCTGGCTGCACAGCTTGCATGGCCTTCATCTGCTTAAACGATGCAGCATTAAGTGGAAAAAGGGCAGCTCTCACAATTATGGTTAACAGCACTATAGCGACGGCATAGTTATCAAAAGCTGAATAGCAAAGATGTAACATCATCACCAAAGGTGCTGCGATAAAGCCCGTCATGCCAAAGTTAATGCTGCGCTCGAGGTTATTACCAACACTTGCTAGCATTTCGTAACTCTTGGGACCCGCAAAAAGATTAAGAGCTACAACATCTTGCTGCATTTCAGTTTTTATCCCACAGCTGTAAAAATCTCCTGCGTTTTTACACTGCGCCTGAAAAAAATCACTCTCTGCCATGAGTGAAGCCATGAAGTACTTATCTGCCATGCTAACCCAACGGACTGCACCCAAAGTTTTCGCATTGCCGTCTATTTCTCTTAGCTCTTGAAGCTCCTCGTGGTGCGCTTTCTGCCCATCATCCCAGACAAGAGCACTGCGATCGTAGGGATCTAGTAAGCGCTTGTTCTTCTCCGTTATAAATTTCGTCCAACTTACACTCAAAGACTGCCCTATAGAGGCCGCCGAAGCTGTCTCCGGCGACGTTGCGCCATTAGCTAAAAATATGCGCACCTCTGTAACATATCCACTGCCATGAAAGTTAAGCCGCTTAGTAAGCTTCCTCCCGTCTGGCAAAATTCCCTCTAGTAATAACTCCTGACTTTGGCCAGCGCGTAGGCTAAACTTGTCATTTGCTTCGCCAACAAGCTGATAATTGACGCGTGCATCAGTAATGTTTCCTACATCTATGCCAAGCGGGTAGGGTAGTGAATCGACGTGGCTAACTAGATTGAGAGGATCGCCACCTTGAACGTTTTTTTCTAAGTATTGCTTTAGCCGATACTCAATAATCCTTGCACCGAGAAGAGCGATTTTAGCACTTATAGTTTCAGTCTCGACTTGCAGTATGCCATTTGCAAGAATCTCGGCATCACTCGGAAATTCGCCAACTGCTTTGCCGGGCTCTATCTTAGTTCCCTGAGTCGACCCAACATTAGCCTCTACCGATGACTGAACCGCATCGTGGGAGGCCCCATCTATAGCAGTTCCCTCGCTGTTACTTGCTGAATTATCTGGCGCAGTTTTCTTGCTACCGTAAAAGAACGGATCCCAAACAGTTTGTTTGTAGATGAAAAACAAAATCACAAACATCAGCAATCCGAGGGCCTTTTTGCTGTTATCTCTATCCTCAGTCATACCTACCGGAGTTTCCTTTTCGTTCTTACCTTCGTTTTCTCGCTTGAGCTTGTTTCGCGCTATGTTCATGGCAACAAATCCTCTCCTCCTTGGCACATGGGGTTACATCTTACGACCCTTTTAATACTTAGCCACAGCCCTCGAATAAAGCCGTATCGCTTAAAAGCTTCAATTGCGTATCGAGAACAAGTCGGTTCAAACCGACAATGGCAACCAAAACAAGGCGAAATTGCGCGATTCCAAACTTTAAGCAATGACGTGCAAACTACAACGAATAGCGAATTTATTACAGAGACTAGAAAAAAAAGGCTGGATCTCATGTCAATTCTCTTGCGAACCCGCAGTCCTGGGCCACCCATCCACGTGCATCACGCGAGCAATTTTCCCAAAAAGCCCATTAAGTTCCTGCTTAATGTCCGCAAACTCCAAATCTGCTGCTCCTGCAAGCGCAATGATAACGAAATCTATTTTCGCTTTAGCTAGCTGCTGTTTGTAGAAACGATAAATTTCCTTTATTCTTCGCCGCAAGCGATTGCGGCGAACAGCGCTCTTGTGAATCTTTCGCGTAATAGTAACGCCAATCCTAGAATTCCTTCCTTCGCCTGCCAAACATTTGGAACTGCAAACTGCTACTAAGAAGTGCTTTGAGCGGAACTTGCGCCCATGTGATTGAACGTGTAAGTAATCGCGCCGGCGCTTTATTCTATGAGAAGGCCCAAGCCGAAAATCTACGCCCATGCCGCACGAAGTGCCACTTAGCAAGACTAGCGCTTTCGACCCTTCTTGGGGATGCTGACACAAATGGCCTTACGCCCATGAGCCCTGCGACGCTTCAAGACATTGCGCCCGGCCTTAGAAGCCATTCTTGCTAAAAAGCCGTGGGTTCTTAACCTACTAATTTTACCTGGTTGATATGTTCTTTTCATAAGTAATTTGAGCTTATAGCTAATATGAAGAGCGAATGTCAAGCAGAACAAACGATTAAAGGGTGTATTTCTTTAGGCCTTTTGTCGCTCATGGCATCCCTCTCAATAGGGATACTAGTTCGATTGCTCTTCCGCCACAATGCCATCCAATGGCGAAACGGCGATGCGTTCCGCCATATAAAATCTCTCTTCCACTGGCGCAACTACCGTAAGGCTTTCAATAGGCAATGTCTGGAGGGCAACATGCATCGACTTAGTGGCCTGTGGTGCCGAGCTATATTTAAACTCGAAGGCTTCAATTTTTCCACGCTGGCGAATTAAGAGATCTACCTCGCCTTGTCCATGAATTCCCCAAAAGAAACAATCACTAGGATGAGCAGCCTTTAATCTAACAACCTGCTCCAAGGCAAACCCCTCCCAAGATGCGCCACATTTTATGTGAGTTAAAAGGCTAGAATTATCATAAACACCCATCAGTTGATGCAACAATCCGCTGTCGCGGAAGTAAATTTTGGGCGACCGAATCTGGCGCTTCTTAATATTTGCAATAAAAGGCTGAAGCTGCCTCACCATAAAGGTGCCGCTGAGGAGATCCAAATAACGCCTAGCAGTGGTATCGGCAATGCCAAAAGAACGGGCCAATTCGGCAGTATTAAGGATATTTCCATGACAATGAACTAGCATCATCCAAAATCTTCTCAGAGTGTCGGCCGGAATAGATATGCCAAGACCGGGAATATCCTGCTCTAGGTAGGTGCGAATATAGGCTGCAAGCCAGGTAAATGCATCGCTATCGCTCTTTGCCAGAAAAGAGAGTGGATAGCCACCTC